>NZ_KV827981.1:0-123236 GCF_001836265.1 Corynebacterium sp. HMSC036E10 | reverse complement strand
TTCGACGAAATGCACCGTGTAGGAGGCGCCGTTTAGCTTTGCGACGCCGCCCCCACCGACCCCACCATCACAGATGGTGAGAACGCAACGGAGAGCTTGCGAGTTTTTACGCGTCTTCACCGTTGTGTTCTCACCATGTGTGGGAGGGGCGGGGGCGGGGGAAAGGAGGCGCAGCCGGCCCACCCGCCAACCGGCCGCCAACCAGCCGCTACCGCAGCCGGGCGAACAGGGCTTCGGCTGCCTCGTCGTTCCAGAGCACCACGTTGCCCACTTCGGTGTCGTCGAAGCCGCCGATGGGCACGGTCTCGGTGTCAAGGCCGCCGCGCATAGCGAAGGCGATGCGGGCGAGGTTCCAAACGTGGTCGCCGGAACCGACGGTGAGCAGGGTTGGCGCGACCCATAGCAGGCGTCCAACACGGAACGGGTTGAGGAACACCGCAGGTGAGAACACTCGTGAGATCAATGCGCTGAGGAATTCGCGTTGGCGGACGACGCGGTCGAGGTCGCCTTGGGCGGTAGCGCGGGTGCGTACGTAGCCGAGTGCGGTGGGGCCGTCCATCTTTTGGCAGCCGGGCTCGACGAACAGGTTGGCGAGGGGGTCGTCGATAGGTTCGGCAACGCAGATTTCCACGCCTCCGACGGCGTCGACAACGCCGGCGATGCCGCCCATGCCGATTTCGGCGTAGCGGTCGATGTGTAGCCCGGTGTTTTGCTCGACGGTCTGCACGAGGAGTTCGGGGCCGCCGAGGGCGAACGCGGCGTTGATTTTGTCGTAGCCGTATCCGGGTACTGGCAGGTAGGAGTCGCGCGGGATAGACATCAGGGTTGCTTTGCCGCGCAGCGGCAGGTGGAGCAGCATGATGGTGTCGGTGCGTGTGGAGCCGATGTCGCCTCCGGTGCCGAGCCGTTCGACGTCGCGTTCGCTCAGGCCCGTGCGTGAGTCGGAGCCGACGAGGAGCCAGTTGGTGCCGGCTGTATTGCCGATTTGTTCGTCGGGGAGTGCGGCGACGCGGTTGAGGCGGGCGTCGGTAAGGAGGACGGACGCGAGCGCGATCACGATGATGAGGGCGATGATGCTGCCGCATCCAGGGCGTTTTGCTTGACGACGACGCCCCGCCGACCTTTCCCTCCTCTTGGACACCTGCAGCGGCATCGGCCGTTCATCACGGGGTGCCTGACGCTGCACCGGGCGCTGCACCGGCCGCTGCGCCGGACGCTGTGCGGGCCGTTGAGCTGGCCGGTACTGCACCGGCCTCGAAGTTTCGCGCGGCGGGTACTGAGGTGCGCGGCGTGGCTCGTAGGCGGGACGCGGCTCGTACACAGTGTGGCCCGGTTCGACGCGGCGCTCCGCGCGGTATTCGGATTCGGAAGGCCGTGCAGACTGAGTAGGCCGCGCAGACTGCGAGGGCCGGCGGCGGACGGGCCGGCCGTAGCGGTCGACGAGGGGTTTTCCGTCTTTGCCCAGGACGAACTCGCCCGCGTTGTCGCGGGGGTCGTTGGAGTGGGGCGTCGTTGACATAAAAACAGTGTAACCAGTGTGACGCGTGTGGTTAGATTCCGAGCCACGACAGGTCGAGGAGTGGGTAGGCGATAAACGCCACGGCGTCGATGAGGAAATGGGCGATGATCAGCGGCCAGATGCGCCCCGTTTTGTGGAAGTACCAGGCGAACACCACGCCCATGACGATGTTGCCCAGGCCCGCCGAGATGCCCTGATACAGGTGGTAGGACCCGCGCAGTACGGCTGAGGCGGCGATGAACTGCCAGGGCTTCCACCCGAGTTGGCGCAGGCGGGTGACCAGGTACATCACCACGACGATTTCTTCGCCGAAGCCGTTGGCCAACGACCACAGCAGGGAGGTCGGGATCTGCACGGCCTCGGTGGTCGGTACGACAACTTTGGACAGGCCGAGGTGCACGGCGGTGACGTAGAACGCGAGCCCGGGCAGGCCGATCAGGGCGGCGAATCCGACACCGCGGGCGAGGTCGGGGAGGTGGGGTAGGCGGGGTGGGTGCGCTCGGTCGTCGAGAAGAAACCATGCGAGTCCACCCCACGCGAACAGGGTCAGCGCCGAGCACGCCTGGAGGGCGAGGTCGAGCCACGGGATGGTGGAGGTGGCGTCGTAAATCGTGGTGGTTTGTTGGTTGAGCGGGGCTTTGAGCAGCGAGTCGATCAGGCGCAGGGCTGCGCGCAGGCCCGCGGTGCCGAATGTGACGGCGAGGACCAGCAGGATCTCTATCTTCAGGCGCCGTTGCATGCGGTAACTTTAGCGCCATGCACGAAATGTGGGCGCGCACTGTCGTCGAGGTCGTCGGCCGGGAGTATCCGGCGGCGATGCACCACGCGAGCCTCGGGCCGGCCGACACGGATGTCACCCCGCGCCGCCTGCACCCGGCGTTTTGGGGGTCTTTCGACTGGCATTCGTGCGTGCACATGCTGGCCAGCGGGGTGAAGTTGCACAAGCTAGTCGACGACCCCTCGCTCACCGACCTGCTCAACCAGCGCCTGACCGCCGACAACATCGCCGCCGAGGCCGCCTACCTGCGCGAGCACCCGCTGTACGAGCGGCCGTATGGCTGGGCGTGGGCGCTGCAGTTGTGCAAGGTCACGCGTGGCACCCCGTGGGAGGCCGCGATGGCGCCGCTGGCCCGCCAACTGGAGGAGAACATCACCGCCTGGCTTGGCACTCAGCAGTTGCCGGTGCGCCACGGCGTGCATAGCAACTCGGCGCTCGCTTTGCTGCTGATCATCGACGCCGCCGACGCACTCGGCCTCCACAAGCTCCGCTTGCTTTGCGACGACACCGCCCGCGCCTGGTTCCACAACGACCACGCCTACCCACACACCTGGGAACTGTCCGGCCACGACTTCGTCCCCAACGGGCTGGCGCAGGCAGCCCTGATGCAGCGCGTACTCGGCGAGGATTTCCCCGCCTGGCTAGACTGCTTCTTCACTCCGGGTGCGCTGGAGTTCTACGCCACCCCGCTCCAGGTCAACGACCCCGAGGACGGCCAGCAGGCCCATCTGCTCGGGCTAATGCTGACGCGGGCGTGGTTGCTGCGGGCCATCGGTAAGCCAGAGGGCACGCAGATGCTTATCGACACCACCGTGCCCCACCTCACCGGCACCAACTTCATGGCCACACACTGGCTGATCACCTACGCGCTACTCGCTGAAGAAACAGCACAGGAGAAGAAATGACACGAATTGCGTATCTCGGACCCGAGGGCACCTTCACCGAGGAGGCGGCGCGCCGCTTCGACTCCACAGGCCAAGCCGATTTCGTCCCGGTTGACTCGCCTGCGGCGGCGCTCAAAGCGGTCGCGGAAGGCAAGACCGATTGGGCGGTGTGCGCGATTGAGAACTCCGTCGACGGTACGGTGACCACCACCGCCGACGCGCTCGTCGACACCCCCGGCGTGCAGATCTACGCCGAGACGGAACTGTCCATCGCGTTCGCCATCATGACACGCGCGGGCGAAACACTGGGCAGCGCCCGCCGCTTGGCCACCCATCCGGTGGCGTACAGCCAGGTCAAACGCTGGGTTGGTGAGCACGCGCCGGGCGTGGAGTTCGTCCCGGCGTCCTCGAACGCGGCCGCGGCGAAGATGGTCGCGGACGGCGAGGCGGACGTGGCGGCCGCGCCCGAGCGCGCTGCGGACCTGTTGGGCCTGGACGTCCACGCTCGTGGGGTGGCGGATATGGAGACGGCGCGGACTCGGTTTGTGCTCGTCGGTAAGCAAGGCAAGGTACCTGCCGCAACAGGCAACGACCGCACCGCCATCGTCTTTCGCACCCCCAACAAACCAGGCACCCTGGTCGGCGCGCTACAAGAGTTCGCGGTGCGCGGGGTGGACATGTCGCGCATCGAGTCACGCCCGACCCGCAAAGAGCCCAACACGTACAACTTCTTCGTCGATCTGGTGGGCCACATTGACGACGACCCCATCGCCCAGGCGATTGCCGCCGTGGGGGAGCAGGCGACGCAGATACGCATGCTCGGTAGCTGGCCGAAGGCCTAGCCCCAGCCGAGGGCGTGCAGCTCGTGTTCCTCTAGCCCGAAGTAGTGGCCGACCTCGTGCAGGACAGTCACCTTCACCTCGTGGCGCAACTGCTCCTCGTCGGCGCAGATGGCCTCGAGCGCGTTTTTGTAAATAAACACCGCATCGGGAAGGAACCCGGAATGGTTGGAGTGCTGCTCGGTCAGCGGCACGCCCTCGAACAGGCCAAGCAATGTGGGGTCGTCGGGGTTGAAGTCGCGCGCCAAAATCACCATGTTCTGCATGTGTTCGGCGAAGTTGTCGGGGATGGTGTCCAACGCGTCGTTGATCATCTCCTCGAACAGCTCGTCGCTGACCGGGGCCATCATCAGAACTGCACCGGAGCCGCAGGAGCCGGGGCGGGGGCCTCGGGCGCAGGGGCCTCGGGCGCAGGGGCCGGCGCTGGTGCCTCAGGTGCCGGGGCCTGCGACTGGTTTGCCTGCTGCTCAGAGCGCAACGGGCGGCGTTCGGGGCGTGCGGGTGGCGGGGCGTCGTCGATAAGCAAATGCTCGCGGCCCTGCGTCGCGGAACCGGTGAGGTTGGCAAACTGGCCCTCCGGGCGCGAGAACATCAACGCACAATTGGCGCTGCGGGAACCGCCCTCCCAGGCGGCCGGGGTCTGCGAGGTCCAGAAGGGGCGCAGCGCGATCTGGTACAGCGCCTCCTCGCTGCCCAGGTAATCCTGCGCGGCCTGAGTGCACACGTCGCCGAGGTACTTGTCCTGCTCCTCGACCGACGGGGTGTGATCCGCGAAGTGCTTGGCCAGGTTGACGCGGCTGGTGATCTCCAACTGGTGCGGCTTGTCGCATGGCACCACCGACAGGGAGTTGGCGGCGTCGATGGCCACGCACTCGCCGGCCTCGAACACGCGGGCCTGGTCCGCATCCGCAACTCGGCCGGAGGTCAGCACCGGCTCGCCGTTGCTGTCGGTTTCCTGCAGGCCACACAGCATGGTGCGGTCCCCGTTTTGCCACGCGTCGGCCGGCGGCAGGATCGGAGCGATGGAGTAACGCCCGTTCGGGTCGTATTTACCGTCCAGGTAGCGCAGGGTCGCCGCGCCGCAGAGCTCCTCGCGCAGTTGGGCCTGGCGGGTCTGGTTTGGCAGCGGCGCCTCGGGCCCGAACTCGGAGGTGGGGTAGGTGGCCAGGTCCTCGCGCGCGGCAACCTCGAAGCGGTGCTCGCCGGCGCAATCCGCCTGCTCAAAGTTGGTATGGGTGCCATCTTCGGCAACCTGCCACGTCAAACACGAGCCGGCGTCGGCGGTGGTGAACGACGCCGCCTCCGCAACAGAACTCGAGGTAGACGAGCCGCCCGCCTGGTCTGCGGAGCCGGAACTATCGGCGGTCAGTCCGTAGGTGCCAGCGCCCACCGTGCCCGCCAGAGTGGCGATGAGAAAGGCGCGCAGCGCGGTCTGTTTCGAAGCCATGGCGCACCATTATTCCACTTCGCGGGCGACCCGTGTAGTCAGCCGGTAGCGGTCCGTGCGGTACACCGAGGAGCAATACTCCACGTTGCTGCCGCCACTGCGGGCGTAGCGCAGGATGTGGAGCAGGGCGGTGTCCGGGGTGACGTCGAGAAGCGGTGCGTTGTCGGGGCCGGCCGTGACTGCGGTGACGGTCTGCTCCGCTTCCGTGATGCCCAGCCCGTATTCGTTCTCCAGCAGGGTGTACACGGAGTGGTAGACATCGTTTTCCAGCAGGTCAGGCACAAGGATGGAGTTGTACCAGGCGTCGTCGACGGCGTACGGTTCGCCGTCGCCAAGCCTTAAGCGCCGCAGGCGGATGTGCTCAGTCGTGGGCGGGGTGCCGAAGAACGTCGCTACCGCGTCCGGCGGGGTGGTGCGCTCAGAGAGCAAGATTCTCGACGACGCCTCCACCCGCTGCGCCCGCATCTCGTCCGAAAAACTCGCCAGGTGCAGGCGGCTCACCAGCGGGGCAGGCGCCACAAACGTGCCTTTGCCCCGCACCCTGCGCAAACGTCCAGAGGACACAAGATCCCCGATCGCGCGGCGCACCGTGATGCGGGATACGCCGTAGGCCTCTTCCAATGCCCGCTCGCCAGGCAGGGGGTCGCCGGGGGAGAGCTCGGTGGAGATCAGCTCGTCGATAATCGCGCGCAGCTGCTCATGCTTGGGCACGGGGCCGTCAGTGATGCGGGTGGGCATAAGGCCACCATAGCGCACTGGTTATGACCGGATAGCGGATCGGCGTACGCGCGTCGGCGGACAAGGTAAGGTATGCAACTGTGATTGATCTGAAGCGTGTGCGCGAAAACCCCGAGGCAGTCCGTGAGTCCCAGCGAGCTCGCGGAGAGGACCCAGCGCTTGTCGACGAGCTCCTGGCCGCCGACGAAGCCCGACGCTCTGCGATCCAAGCAGCGGATGAGCTGCGCGCCGAGCAGAAAGCGTTCGGTAAAAAGATTGGCCAGGCCGCCCCGGAGGACCGCCCGGCGCTGCTGGAAGGCTCTAACGAGTTGAAGGCCCGCGTGAAGGAAGCCGAGGCTGCGGAGGCTGAGGCGCAGGGGAAGCTGGAGAAGCTGCAGTACTCCATCGCCAACGTCATCGAAGGCGCACCGGCTGGCGGCGAAGAGGACTTCGTGGTGCTCGAGCACGTCGGCGAGGTCCCCGAGTTCGACTTTGAGGTCAAGGACCACCTGGACCTTGCTGAGCCGCTTGGGCTGATCGACATGAAGCGCGGCACCAAGGTTGGCGGCGCGCGCTTCTACTACCTCACCGGCGACGGCGCCTGGATGCAGCTGGGCATGCTCATGCTCGCAGCTCAGAAGGCACGCGAGGCTGGCTTCAAGCTCATGATTCCGCCGGTGCTGGTACGCCCCGACATCATGCAGGGCACGGGCTTCCTCGACGCGCACGACGAGGAGATTTACTACCTGGAGCGCGACGATATGTACCTCGTCGGCACCTCCGAGGTCGCGCTTGCCGGCCTGCACCAGGACGAGATCATCGACCTCAACGACGGCCCGCTGCTCTACGCCGGCTGGTCCTCCTGCTTCCGCCGCGAGGCCGGCTCCTACGGCAAGGACACCAAGGGCATTCTGCGCGTCCACCAGTTCGACAAACTCGAAATGTTTGCCTACTGCAAGCCGGAAGACGCAGAGGAGATGCACCAGAAGCTCCTTGGCCTGGAGCGCGACATGCTCGCCGCCGTTGAGGTGCCGTACCGCATCATCGACGTCGCCGCCGGCGACCTGGGCTCCTCTGCAGCCCGCAAGTTTGATACGGAGGCGTGGGTGCCGTCGCAAAACACCTACCGCGAACTGACGTCTACCTCGAACTGCACCACCTTCCAGGCTCGCCGCCTGCAGACGCGCTACCGCGACGCCGACGGCAAGACCCAGATCGCCGCAACCCTCAACGGCACCCTGGCCACCACCCGCTGGCTCGTCGCCATCCTGGAGAACAACCAGCAGGCCGACGGCTCCGTGCGCGTGCCTGAGGCGCTGCGTCCGTGGGTTGGCAAGGAAGTGCTCACGCCCTAATGAAACTGCGCGCCTACCGCGGATTCAACGTCCCGCAACGCTTTACTGAAAGCCCAGCCCACCGTGAGGAGGCGGTGGAGCGCTTCTACCAGGGGCTCGTGGGTACGCTACGGCGCGTGATGCGGGCGTTGAACATCGACGTCACCGTCATCGGCGCCGAACACGTCCCCACCGAGGGCGGCGCGCTTATCGCCGGTAACCACACCGGTTATGCCGACTTCATCCTCATGGGCACCGGCCCCTACCTGCGCGGCGAGCGCCTCGTGCGCTTCATGGCCAAACAGGAAGTCTTCGACGTACCCGTCCTCGGGCGTCTGCTGCGCAAGATGCATCACGTGCCGGTCAACCGCGCCCACGGCAGCACTGCCATCGCGCCCGCCGTGGAGCGACTTCGCAGCGGCAACTTGGTGGGTATCTTCCCGGAAGCGACCATCTCCCGCTCGTTCGAACTTGCCAGTTTCAAGACCGGCGCCGCACGCATCGCACACCAAGCCGGGGTGCCGCTCATCCCGTGCGTGATCTGGGGCTCGCAACGCATTTGGACCAAGGACCTGCCGAAACACTTCCGCAACGTACCGGTCATCGTCCGCTACGGCGCACCCGTCGAACTCACCGGTGACGCCGAGGCCGACACCGCGGAACTCAAGCGCCAGATGCAATTGCTTCTCGACGAATCCCGCACCGAATACACCGCACTCGCCGGCCCCGGCACAGGTGAGCCCTGGCTGCCCGCCGCCCTCGGCGGCACCGCACCCACTATTGAGGAGGCCGACCGGATCCACGCCGAGGAACGCGCCGAGAAAGCCGCGAAGAAGGGCCGGAAACCATGACCACCTCGCTGCCGGACACCGCACCCCGCCTGATCATCTCTGACATCGACGGCACCTTCATCACCTCCGCCGGCCGCGTCACCCCGCGCCTGCGCAACGTGGTAACCCGTGCGATTTCCAGCGGCGCTCATTTCGGCCTGGCCACCGGCCGTCCCCACCGTTGGCTCATCCCGGTGCTCGAGCAGCTCCCGGTCGCACCCGTATGCGTGTGCGCCAACGGTGCCGTGGTTTACGACCCCACCGAGGACCGCGTCCTCCACACCCACGAACTCACCCCCGACACCATGGGCGAAATCCTCCACGACGTCGAACGCGCACTTGCTGGCGTTTACCACGGCTACGGCGTCGAACGCGTCGGCTCCTCAGCCCTCGACCCGGAGGACGAATGCTTCCTGATCACGCCGGAGTACAACCCGGATGCGTGGGATAGTCGGTTTGGTGTCGTCGATAAGCAAACGCTCATCGAAGTGCCCGCCGCGAAACTGCTGGTCCGCTGCCCCGACATGACCTCCGCCGAGATGTACGACATCATCGCACCGCTTATCGACGACACCGTCGCCCACGTCACCTACTCCATGGACGAAGGCCTCATCGAAATCTCCCGACCCGGCGCCAACAAAGCCACCGGCGCCCAATACCTCGCCGACCGCTACGGGCTTACCGCCGCCGAGACAATCGCGTTCGGCGACATGCCCAACGACCTGGAGATGCTCCAGTGGGCGGGCACCGGCGTGGCCATGGCTAACGCCAAACCCGAACTCAAAGACGCCGCCGACCACGTCACCGCCACCAACGACGAACACGGCGTCGCCGCCGTCCTCGAGCGCTGGTACTAGGTCTCTTCGAGGATTTCCTGCATTCTCTGGCGGAAATAGTCGCGATCGTCCTCTTGCATGCGAGCAAATTCCATGAGTACGCCCGGCCAGGTGGGAAATGTATCGACAAAGTTCTCCGAGATACCTAACAACGGTGAAAATGCGAGCTCGCCCCACCTAACACCTACACCTACTCGCTCAGAGTAAGCAGTGCTGCTGAGAGGACCAACAGTCCACTGGCTCCCTGATGCGGCATTCATCCATGTTCCGGTTATGGCCAGGATGCGGGAGACGGTGTCTTCATGGCTGTGTTTAGCGTTGAGAATTTCGAGCACGATTTCAAAGGGAAACTCGTCTACGCCATTGGTAACTTGCTCCCGTTGGGAAGGCGTCAATTCTGCGAGCGCTTCGGGGACTGCTACTGAAAGGAAGTCCTCCAGCCGGTTTCCGAATTGCCGTAGATATCCGTCAAACCACATAGTGTCCTCCTAGGTTATGAGTGTGACGTAGAGCATACATAGGCGGTGGCGTGCGCGGTTTGAGCACGAGCAGATTATGCCGCGCGTTGTTCTAACTCCTCCAACCAGTCGCGATAGTTCACGTCCACCCGATTCGGCAACTCTCTCACGCCGGGGCTGCTGTCGATCACAGTCTGCAGCGACGCGATGAACTCGGTGGACGTTGCACGATCCCACCTCACCCGCCTGACAACTGCGCCCTGGTTTTGAAGCTGGGTTTCGCGCTCGCGTTCGTCGCGAAGCATGCTCGCTGCATCTCCCATTACCCCGCTCGTCTTCTCGAGACCGTCGGCCTCCACAACGAGAAACCCATTGATCAGTATGTCCGCCCAGGCCATCATCGGGCGGCCGTCACGTTCCCGGATCTGCAGGCCAACCTGGAACTCGAGCGTGACCACCCCGGTAAGCGTTCCGTCTGCGATCGCACGCAGGATTGCGTCGCGCACAATCGTCTCCAACGCACTCGCTGACGTATCCGTCGCGTATTCGATGAGTTTCCGGAACCCCGCGATCCCGCGTGCTTTCGGCAGCGCTCCCGTTTTATCCAGTAGGTATTCCGTGGTCAGGTGGCGGTGCTTCCACCTCGCCGACTCGATCTGCACCAGCGCTTCAGTGCGCCCGTGGTACCTGAACGAGTCGAACATCGCCCTGATCGCCGTCGCCGTGCGAACCCCCTTGTGTACGAGGTACTCCTGGTCGGTGAGGATTCCACTTCTGTAGATGCGATGGGCATCGCCGCGCTTCCACGGCCTCGTTTCTCCTGGTAGTGCGAGGTCGACTGTGGTGACCCAGTTGTATGTCGAGAGTCCTAGCCACCTGGCCGCGGCTGGACCTGTGATCACTGCAGATCTGGACCTTGCTGCGACGTCTTGGATGAGTTCGAGTTCTGCTTCGCGTTTCTTCTGTAAATCCCCCATGTAGGCAATATTGCACCCGACTGTCGTGCTGTAAAGGGGGTCTTTGCACAATATATTGTGCATTTTGAGGGAACTGGGGGGCGCGCTGATCGTCTATTTCGGCTCATCGTCTAGCTCCGCCTCGAATCCAGCTAGACGGCCTCGGGGAGGACCGGGTATTTCCCCAGGTGATGATGAACACGGTTTTCAGTAATTAGCTGATCGTCTGGTTCGACAAAAATGCAGCTAGACGATCAGCGGAAACTAGACGATAAGCAGTGGAAACGAGCCAGAAAGCGCCAGGAAAGCACCGGAAACGAGCCAGAAAGCGCCACAACAACCCAACCGGCACCACCGCCCACCGTAGAATCACGCGCATGGCTTTGATTGCGGCGATTGACCAGGGTACGACGTCGACACGCGTGTGCATCACGCGCACGGACGGGAAGGTCATCACCCAGGCGCAGTTTGAGCACGAGCAGATCATGCCGCGCAAGGGGTGGGTGGAGCACGACCCGATGGAGATCTGGCGTAACACACGCCGGGCGCTCAGCGAAGCACTTGCTGACAAGGACATCGCTGAGCAGGACATTTACGCTCTCGGGCTGACCAACCAGCGCGAGACTGCCGTGATTTGGGACAAAGCAACCGGCAAGCCGATCTACAACGCGATCGTGTGGCAGGACACCCGCACGAACCACGACGGGGACGCCACGAAGTACCTGAGTAAGACCGGGCTTTTGCACAATTCGTATCCTGCGGCGCCGAAGTGGGCGTGGATTCTGGACAATGTCGAAGGCGCTCGCGAGCGCGCCGAAAAGGGCGAACTCCTGGCGGGCACGATGGATACGTGGCTGATCTGGAACCTCACGGGCGGGGCGAAGGACAAGGACAAGGCGTTGCATCTGACGGATGTGACCAATGCGTCGCGCACGTTGCTCATGGATTTGGAGACCCTCGATTGGGACGAGCAGCTTTGCGACGACCTCCGCATCCCTCCCCGAATCCTTCCCGAGATCCGGCCGTCTGTGGGCAACTTTGGCAAGATCCGTCCGCGGGGTCCGCTGGCGGGCGTGCCGATCACGGGCGTGCTCGGCGACCAGCAGGCCGCACTGTTCGGCCAAGGCGGCCTGCATGAGAACGACGCGAAGATGACGTACGGCACCGGCCTGTTCATGCTGCTCAACACGGGTGTCGAGCCGAAGTTTAGCGACCGTGGCCTGCTGACCACCGTCGCCTACCAGGTGCAGGGCCAGCCGCCGGTGTACGCGCAGGAGGGCTCGGTGGCCGTGGGCGGGTCGTTGATTCAGTGGCTGCGCGACCAGCTCGGCATCCTGAGCACCGCCGCTGAATCGGAAACCCTCGCGGAGCAGGTCGAGGACAGTGGAGGAGTGGTGATTGTGCCTGCGTTTTCCGGCCTGTTCGCGCCGCGGTGGCGTCCGGATGCGCGGGGTGTGATTGTGGGGTTGACGCGGTTCGTCGATAAGCGGCACATTGCTCGGGCTGCGCTGGAGGCGACGTGCCTGCAGGCGCGCGAGGTGGTGTGTGCGATGGGCGGCGACCCGACGACGCTAAAGGTCGACGGCGGTATGACGGAGAACAACCTGTTGATGCAGATGCAGGCCGACATCCTGGGCGTGACGGTGGAGCGGCCCGCGAATACGGAGACGACGGTGATGGGGGCGGCGTCGGCGGCTGCGATGGGTATTTCGCTTATCGACGAACCCTTATCCCTCGGCACCTCCACCACCTGGGAAAGCGAAATGGCCGGCCCCGAACGGGACCGGCTGGTTACCGCGTGGGAAGACGCGGTGGAGCGCAGTTTGGATCTTGTCTAGGCCCGAGCCTGCGAGGGCCTAGCGGGTGGAGATGTCCACCGCGTTGGTGACCGGGTTGTAGGTGATGGAGCCGCCTTCGAAGTCGATGCGGACGACGTCGCTGGTCGGGTAGTACTCGCGGGTGATCGGCATGCCGAGTGGGCCTGCGTCGAGGCCTTGCTGCAGCCAGGTCTCCGCAATCTTGCCGACGAGCGAGATGATCTCGCCCTGGTCATTACGCGCGGCGATGCCGTTGGAGTAGAAGGTGATCGCCGGGCCGGTCGGTCCACCAACGCCTGCGATGAGTTTGCCCAGGGTGGGCTCAAGAGCGGTCCAGACGGCGGCGGCCTCGGTGGCGCCGAAGGCGTTCAGTGCTGGGCCGACAGCTGGGCCGACCTTGCGTGCCAGTTCTGCGACTTGGGTGAGGTTGAGCCCCTGGAAGACTTCGACGCCTTGGCGCTCGCTGACACCGGGGAGCATGTCGCGTGCCGCCAGGAACAGCAGGATTGCGCCGATGACGGTGCCGGCCGCGGTGGCGATGGCGATCGGGTCGCCGGAGGTCAGGCCGGTGAGAACGCCTGTGGCGTTGTTGCCGGTGTTGCCCTGATTGCCGGTGTCGCCTGGCAATGCCGGGGACTGCGCCGTGGTGGTGACAGCGGTCGACTCGGTGCCGCGGTTGCCCAGGCCTGCGCGGTTGCCGGCCTTGAGCGTGCGGTACTTCGCTGCGGCGGTGGCGCGGATCATGGGCAGTTTGGAGTACAGGTTGTCGCCTGGGCAGGTGCTGTAGTGGAAGTCACGGTGAGCGTTGATGTTGCTAAACGATGCACCCTGGCCAGCCGAGTACTTGGAGCCCTTGAAGCTGAATTCTGCCTGGTGGTAGCTGTAGCCCATTGGGTTGAAGTCGGCGACGGCTGCCTTCCAGCCGATGATTTCGCCCATGGCGCGCAGTGCTGCGGTGGTGGGCTGGGCGCTTTGGTAATCGCCAAGCATGGAGACACCCCAGGTGTTTTGGTTGAATCCGCCGACGTGTGCGCCTTGTGGGCTGCGGTCCATGCCGCCTGCGCGGCCTTCGTAGATGTTGCCGTACTTATCCACGAGCGCGTGGTAGCCAATGTCACCCCAGCCCAGGGTGCGGGCGTGGTAGTTCCAGATGCCGCGGACGATGCCGGGTGCCTGGGCCTCGGTGTAGTTGTTGGAGCCGGCGGTGTGGTGCACGGTCGCTGCGGTGGTTGGTTCGGAGTAGTACGGGGCCTGGCTGGACCCTGCACCCCACTGTGCGCGGGTGATCACCTTGGGCATGCCCCAGGTGTAGGAGTCCGCGACCGGGTTGATGCCGCCTTGGGTTTGGCCTTCGCCGCCGTCGAGGAAGACGGCCTGGAGGTCCTTGGCGGTGGTGGGTGCGCCGGAGTCGGTGCGGCCGCCGTCGAGAAGATCAACGCCGCCGGTGGAGACCTGGACGCGCTTGGTTTTGCCCACGAAGATCGGTTCGGTGCCGAACTTGTCGCTGCCCTTCGGCGGGTCGATCGGGTCCATTTCGAACCATTCTGACCAGGTGCCGTCGGCCTGCTGGGAGCGGACGAATGCGGCAATGTCGCGGTCGCCGGTCCAGGTCAGGCCGACGATGGAGAAGTCGCGGTCGTTGGTGAACTCCTTGACCACGCGGCGTACTTCGCCTTCTTCGCCGCCTTGGGTGCGGATGGCGGCGTCGTCGACAGTGATGTTCGCGCCGGACGCGAAGGACTCGGACGCGGTGTACACCTCGGGTGCGCCGGCGCCGAGGGATTGGACGTGGAGGATGCGGTTGCCGCTGAACACTTGCGTAGCGACGAGAGCCACCACGAGGAGAACGGACACCACGGCAGGCAGGATGGCGGCCCGGCGTGGTCGGACCGCACCGCCCTGAAGACTACGGCGTTGTTGCACGGTAAAACTCCTGACACTTCTTGTGAAAATAGTGGCAATTGTGACTGGAACGCAGTGTAGTGCAATTTAAAGTCTCAAGAAAGACTTGAGGCTTTTGTGGCGTGTCGCGGCGTGGTGTCGTCGATAAGCAACTGTGCGAAAATAGACCGCATGGCATACGACCTCATTGTTGTTGGATCAGGGTTCTTCGGCCTCACCGTGGCCGAGCAAGCGGCGAGCGAGCTGGGCAAACGCGTGCTGGTGGTGGAAAAGCGCAACCACATCGGCGGCAACGCCTACTCGGAGCAGGAGCCGGAAACCGGCATCGAGGTGCACAAATACGGCGCGCACCTCTTCCACACGTCGAACGAGCGCGTGTGGGAATACGTCAACCGCTTCACCTCGTTCACCGACTACCAGCACCGCGTGTTTGCGATGCACGACGGCACCGCCTACCAATTCCCCATGGGCCTCGGCCTGATCAATCAGTTCTTCGGCAAGTACTACTCGCCGGACGAGGCGCGTGAGTTAATCGAGCAGCAGCGCGAAGGCCTCGACCCAGCCGAGGCGACCAACCTGGAAGAGCGCGGCATCGCGCTGATCGGCAAGCCGCTCTACGAGGCGTTTGTCAAGCACTACACCGCCAAGCAATGGCAGACCGACCCGACCGACCTGCCGCCGGAAATCATCTCCCGACTGCCGGTGCGCTACACCTTTAACAACCGTTACTTCAACGACAAGTACGAAGGCCTCCCCGTCGACGGCTACGCCGCCTGGCTGGAGAAGATGGCGGAGCATGAGCTTATCGACGTCCGCACCGACACCGACTGGTTCACCGTCCGCGACGACATCCGCGCCGAAAACCCCGACGCACCAGTGGTATACACCGGGCCGCTGGACCAGTACTTCGACTACGCCGAAGGCCACCTCGGCTGGCGCACCCTCGACTTCGAGCAGGAAGTGCTGGACACCGGCGATTTCCAGGGCACTCCGGTGATGAACTACAACGACGCCGACGTCCCTTACACCCGCATCCACGAGTTCCGCCACTTCCACCCGGAGCGGTCTGAGTACCCCTCTGATCGAACGGTCATTGTCAAGGAGTACTCCCGCTTCGCCGAAGGCGACGACGAGGTCTACTACCCAATCAACACCCCGGAGGACCGCGCGAAGCTCGAGGCGTATCGACGACTCGCCGCGGAAGAATCCGAACAACACAACGTGCTGTTCGGTGGCCGTCTGGGCACCTACCAATACCTGGACATGCACATGGCGATTGCTTCCGCGCTGACCCTGTTTGACAACCAGCTGCGCCCGTTCTTCGAGTCCGGCGAGCCGTTGAGCCAGCCGCGCGGGCACTAGGAGGTACTTGTGAGCGCTGAGATTTTCGTTCACCCCGACTGCCCCGACTGCACGGACGTGATCGCGCAGTTTAAGGCAGACCCGCAGGCCTTCGGCGACGCCGAACTTCTCGACGTCACCAACCTGCGCAACCTCAAACGCTTCCTCACCCTGCGCGACTCGCTTGACGGGTTCGCTGACGTGCGCGCCGCCGGCAAGATCGGTGTGCCGTCCAAGGTGATCGACGGCACGACGGTCGAGTTATAAACAACCCAAAACAACTCCAAACAACTATGCTGACCTGCTCGGATGGGCTGATTTCGGGCGAGTTTTGCGGTAAGTTGTTTCGGAGTTGTTTCAAACAACTTTGAAACAACTTTTGTTATTCTGAGCCCATGCTCGATTCGGGTTTTGAGGGTGTGGAGGAAGCGCTGTCGGCAATTGAGGCCGGAGATAGCGCTGGGAGCTGGGAATCCCAGGTACTGGATTTCAAGGAAGATCCTGCTGTCCACCCGATGAACAAGAACCCCGATGCGGGGCTTGTGGAGTTTCTTGTCGACGAGGTCATTTGTTTCTCCAACGCCGACGGCGGTGTCGCCTACATCGTCCTTGGCGTCAATGACAAGAAGGCAGGCCCTGCTGCGTTCACTGGCACCGATCGCTCATGCGACTGGTTGGTGGAAAAGATTTACAGCAAGACGCAGCCTCATATTCAGGTCGAAGCTTCTGAAATCGAGCGCTGCGGCAAGCGTTTGATTGCATTGCGCATCCCACGGGGGATGGCGCTGTATCAGCGTTCCAAAGGCCAAGCCAGTAAACGTGTCGGGAAAAACTGCGTCCCTCTGGGCGAGGATGAGCGTCGCAGTATTCACCTGTCCCGTTCGAACCCTGACCTGAGCGCTACTGCGTCTCGACGAAGCCCTGAAGATCTCGATCCTAAGGCAATCGAGCAGGCTAAAGCACTCCTTGCCAACCGGAAGCATGCCTTGGGTGATGACTCTCCTGTACCCCAGACGAGTCTTGAACTCTGCAGTGAGTTGGGATTGTTTACGCCCCATGGCGCGCTGACCTTTGCGGCAGAAATTCTCTTCATGCAGCCGCTGCGCAACCGGACGGTCGTGCGACACTTGCTTCGCGACGTGCCCAGTGGCGATCCGAAAGTCACCGAGATCTCCGCACCGTTGATTACTGCATCAGAACAGCTTCGTGCGTTGATTAAGGCTCACACGTCGCAGGAAATTGCGCGAGTGCAACTCCCGAACGGGCAAGAGTTTCCCATTCCGGCGTTTCCTGCGGCTGCTGTAGACGAAATTGTTTCCAACGCATTCGCGCACCGCGACTGGGGAGCGACCACTGCAATCGTTGTTGATCAGTCTCCGACCAGTCTGACCGTTTGGTCTCCTGGTGGTCTCCCTGTCGGCGTGCCTGAGGAAAGGATTCTGACCACCCAATCGATCCCGCGTAACCCGATTCTGATGGGTGCATTGCGGCGGTTGGGCCTCGCTGAAGAGTCTTCGCGAGGCTTCGATCGCATGTGGGTCTCCATGCTCGCCAGTGGTAGACAAGCGCCTAGTCTGAATGCCGATGGACCGTTTGTGGAGGTCACGTTGCCCGCCGGAAACGTCGATTCGGCGTTTATTAAGTCGCTGTACCTGCTGCGTGCTGAGTTCGGAGAGGCGATATTCAATAGCGTAAATGGGCTCTTAGTGGCGCGTCATCTGGCGAACAACCAGATTTTGATGACGTCCACGGCGGCCCGACTCATGCAAGTCCCGGAAGCGCAGGCCCAAGAATACTTGGGGTGGTACGCAAGTCAGGGCTTCCTAGAACCTTTGCGGGATGCCCCCGAGTGGATATTGTCTGCTCGAGCACGGACGGCTTTTGGGGGGAACGAATCTACTGCGATTGCATCCGTGACTACCGAGGACTGGATCGTTGCTCAGTTGCGCGAGGGGAAGTCCCTGAACGCTCGTGAGGTTGCGAATGAACTCGGCGTCGAGCGTGAATCAGTGAGCCGAATCCTTCGCCACCTTCGGGACCTAGGGAAAGCGAAAATCGCCGACGGGAGCCCAACGCGAGGCCCGAGTGTCCGTTGGGTTTCGGTATAAACAACTCAAAACAACTCGAAACAACTATTGTGACCTGCGTCGATGGTTTAATTTCGGGTGAGTTTTGCGAAGAGTTGTTTCGGAGTTGTTTCAAACAACTCCGCAACCGGGTGGCTAGGCGCTCGGGACCGGGGCGACGAAGGCGGACACGAGGTACCGGTTGATGTCAGGGCGGTTGATGATGCCCGCGCCCGTGCCGTCACCGGTCTTAAAGGCGACTAGCCGTTTGGCCGGCTACACGGGCGCCGGGACTGCTCACCTCAATGCTTTCCTTAGGATAGGCAAGCCTATATAGTTTGCGGGGTGAGTTTTAGACCTTTCCTTGCAACCGTCGTCCGCAGTGAACGCATTGCGCCGAGTTTCCAGCGGGTGACGTTCACCGGGGTCGACGACATGGGACCCGCCGTTCCTATCAGGGATTTGCGTATCAAGCTACTGATCCCGCCTGTCAGTGGTCTGTTCGAGCTTCCGGAAGAGGGGTGGTGGGAGACGTGGCGTGCGATGCCGGAGCATATGCGCGGACACCTGCGTACCTATTCCATTCGGGAGTTCCGGCGAAGTGCTGAAGGTCCTGACGAATTGGATGTGGATTTTGTTTTGCACAGCGATAGTCCCGGTCCCGCCTCGGCGTGGGCTCAGGACGCACACCCTGGGCAGCAGCTGCTGATTATTGGACCAACCCGCGACGATGATTCCGGTGTTGGTATTGAGTTTGACCCCGGATCTGCTGCGATTGTGCGTCTTTACGGCGATGAAACCGCGTTGCCTGCAATGGCTCGTATCTTGGGGGATTGGCCCGAGGGACTCGCCGGTTCGGTTGATATTGAGGTGCCCGCCGGCAATCATCTGCCCATCGACTCCCCTTCACAGGTTGATATCCGTTGGCACTTTCGTGAAGAGGGTGACTTCGACTACGGAGGCTTGCTTCTCGCGCAGCTGAAACAGGAAGTTGGATCCCGTTGTGTCTCCGCTTCGTTGGAAACTGGAAAGCCTGGTTTTGTGGATGAAGCCCAGCTCGATGAAGTCTGGGAGACACCCACGTATTCCAGCAGTGGTGAGTCCATAGCTTCCACGCCGGATACCGTGGGACATACCTATTACTGGATCGCTGGGAAGAATACGGCTGTGACGGCCATGCGGCGGCTTCTGGTGGGGGAGGCGGGAGTGCCTCGTCATCACGTGTCGTTCATGGGGTACTGGCGGTAACGGAGTTACAGCGTGACTAAACGTGTTGGGCTTGTCGCCTTCCTTGTGGTTTCCACTGTGTGTGCAGCGCTGGTGTCGCTGTTGATCGGGGCGCGCGAAATGGGTTTCGAGGCAACGGTGAGCGCGGTTCGTAATGGACTCATGCTGGCGTTCTCGGGCGCAGCTGAACAACTTGAGACGTCCAGTGATGAGGCGAAGATCATCGCGCAACTCCGTGTTCCGCGCACCCTACTTGGTCTGTTGGTGGGGGCAGCGCTGGGCACTGCGGGCGCACTGCTGCAGGGACACACCCGAAACCCGTTAGCAGACACAAACCTGCTGGGCGTCGGGCCTGGCGCGGCGCTTGCTGTGGCAGCAGCCATTTCCTTTCATGGGTCAATGACGGTATTGGGCACTGTCGGGGTGGGATTTCTCGGGGCGATACTTGCGGTAGCGCTTGTGTTCGTGCTCAGCATGAGAAGCCTGGGATCTACGCCGATCACGGTGGTGCTTGGTGGTTCCGCGTTGGGTGCGGTTTGTTCTGCGCTGACGAGCGGCATCGTACTGACGCATACGCGAAGCCTTAATGAGATGCGGTTTTGGACAGCGGGTGCTATCGCCGGACGCGATATGCAGGTGGTCACGGTCCTTGCTCCCGTGATTGTTCTTGGGCTCGTGGGCGCCTTTGCTTCAGCGAATCAGCTAAACCTCCTGAACTTGGGGGATGACGTTGCAAATGCACTTGGCGTCCGAGTTTCTATCGCGCGGACCTTGGGTATCGTCCTGGTTGCATTGCTTACTGGCGCAGCAGTGGCTGGAGCCGGACCGATCGGGTTCGTTGGCCTGGTTGTTCCGCACCTCGTGCGTAGCCTCACCGGCCCGGACTACCGCTGGGTGCTGCCGTGTTCCGCGCTGGCTGGGGCGACGTTGCTCTTGCTTGCTGACGTTATTGGTCGCGTCATCGCGCGCCCTGGAGAATTACAGGTGGGCATCACACTCGCCTTCGTTGGGGCCCCATTTGCACTGCATATCTTGCGGAAGGGGACGAAACTCTGATGCGGGTTTTCGCGATAAACACTGCTCTTGCGGTGCTGGCCCTAGCCGCTGCCCTCGGGGGCGTGATGGTTGGAGATTTCGAGCTATCGGTTCGAGACGTAGTTTCCGCTCTCATGGGCCAAACGGCAGAGCTGACCCGGACTGTAGTTCTCGAGTGGCGCCTGCCACGAGTGGTCACGGCGCTGGGTGTAGGTGCTGCGCTGGGCTTTGCCGGGGCAATTTTCCAGACCATTACAAGGAACCCACTGGCGAGTCCGGACATCTTGGGGGTCACCTCGGGTGCCTCCGCTTTCGCGTTGACCGCGCTACTCGCTGGTGGAAGTGCCGGGATGATGCTGCGTGTATTGGGCGTGCCGCTCAGTGCATTCCTCGGGGGACTGACCGTATCTGCGGCAATCTGGTGGCTGAGTCGTGGTGCTGGACTAGGGTCTTTCCAGCTTGTCTTCGCCGGCATCATCATCAATGCGCTGGCGATGGCCTACAACTCGTTCCTGCTTGTTCGTGCTGACTATCGAGATGTAGGCAAGGCGCAGGCGTGGGTGACCGGTTCGGTGGGTTCTTCTAGTTGGCACGACGCCATCGCGGTACTCATTGCACTGGCGGTCGTCATTCCACTATTGCGGTGGGTAGCCTTCAAGCTTGAGGCACTCTCTTTGGGGGAGGACACTGCTGCTGGTCTCGGGGTAGAGCCCCGACGTACCCAGCTGATCCTCATGCTAATGGCTGTAATGCTGGCATCGATGGGCATTGCGGCATCTGGGCCGATAGCCTTCGTGGCGTTTGTCGCACCACAGATCGGACGCAAGATCACACATGCAGCAACGCCGCCATTAGGAACCGCGATGCTTACTGGCGCGGCGATCGTATCCGTCGCTGACTTGGCGGTGCGAACCCTGGTGCCGGGGAATCTGCCGGTGGGAATAGCCACAACTGCAATTGGTGGCGCAGTGCTGCTTTACACGCTGTTGCGTGCAACACGAAAGGTGTCCATATGATGCTTCAGGTCCGAAATCTTAAGGTAAGTTATGGCGCTTCCGTCATCCTCAAGGGCATTGATTTCGACGTGTCCAAAGGCGGAATCACCACAATCATCGGCCCAAACGGTTGTGGCAAGTCAACGCTGTTGCGTGCTGTGGCAGGGCTTCTTACACGTGACTGCGGCACGGTAACGCTGAACGGCGTGGACATGGCGAATCTGAAGCGCCGCGAGATTGCGCGTCAGCTTGCAGTGTTGCCACAGACTCCGGTGGCTCCCGAGGGGCTGACAGTGCATGATTTGGTTGGCCGTGGACGCCACCCACATCGATCTTGGTTGCGACAGAGCTCGGCTGAGGATTCACGTGTGGTCGATGAGGTGATGGAACTGACCAATATCACGGAGTTTGCAAACCGTCCGCTCGAGCGACTTTCTGGTGGTCAGCGTCAGCGCGCTTGGATTGCGATGGTCTTAGCTCAGGAGACTCCGCTCGTGTTCTTGGACGAGCCGACGACTTACCTAGACTTGTCTCACTCTGTCGAAGTCTTGTCGCTCGTACGTCGTCTCGCTGATCAGGAGGGGAGAACCGTGCTTATGGTGCTGCATGACTTGAACCTCGCTGCACGCTACTCAGATCAACTCATCGTGATGCAGCGTGGCGAGGTGGAAGCGGTCGGTGCGCCCGCCGAGGTGCTCACCGAGTCCTTACTGGACCGTGTTTTTCATCTGCCTGCTGTCGTGGCAACAGACCCGGTAAACGGGGGGCCACTGGTTGTACCCCGGTAAGCACCACTTCTGCCTGGTGTTCTAGAGCTGCTTTTTGAATTGATCGATTGCGTACGGGATCGTAAGGGGGTTCGGCATGCTCATTGCGTTGGCGGTATCTGTGTCTAACCAGTAGACCCCGCCACGCTTATTCACATCGAGGTCCATGAAGGTGGCGTCGTTCTTCAGAGCATCGATTGCGCCGTAATAGTCCAGCACGAAGAGGTAATCCACGTCGTTGAAGTCGGCGTAGTTCTCGGGGGACCAGTCAAGGAAGAAGCTGGAGCCATCGCCGTTGAACTTCTCCGGGATCTTGAACCCTAGTTTTTCGATGAAGGAGCCGCGGCCGTCGCCCGAGGTGTAGACGCCAAACTTTCCGTCGTAAGGCATGCCGATTACCGCTGTTTTGCCTTGCAACTCGGGGTGCGCTTCACGGAAATCCTGGAAGGCCTTCTCGGAGTCGGCGATGAGCTTTTCGCCTTCGGCCTCCTTATTCAACGCCTTGGAGATTTCCTTAATCTGTTCGTCCCATGGCACCTGCCAATCTTGGTACTCATCCGAGTGGAAGGTGGTTGGTGCAATCTGCTCGAGTAATGCCCTCTTATCGGCTTCGAGGCCGCTATTCACTGCAATGATCTTTGTCGGGTTGAGCGAGGCAACTTGTTCGGCAGTGTCAGTACTGAACTCGGTGGTCGTGTCCCGGAGCGGGTTTGGTTCGACTGTGAGCTTGTCCTTGGCCCACGGTCCAAGTCCGGAAGGGTCCCCCGTACCTTCCTGTTGCCAGGTGGCGTAACCAACCGGTTGTTCGCCCAGGGCAAGGACCGTATCGACGTCGCCGAGGCCCATTGTCACAATGCGCTCCTCTGACCCGTTGGCATCGGAAGTTTCGGGAGCGGTTGTTGAATCGCTTGATCCGCTGGAGCAGCTGGCAAGCATGAGCGCCGCAGTGAACGTGGCTGCGATCCCCTTCAGGGCGCGAGAGGTAAAGAGTGCCAAGGTTGCACCTTTCGTAGGTGGTCAAAAAGTTTCACGTTAGGTCTCCCTGACCTAACGTGATTACTCTAAGGCATGCCTTGCCTAAGTGACAATCCTTGTCTGGGCGCTCGGGACCGGGGCGACGAACGTCGAGACGAGGTACCGGTTGATGTCGGAGTCGCCGATGACGTCCAACACGTCGCCGGCGGAAGCCGATATCGGATTTCTGTGAATTCAGCAGATGGGCGAGGAACCAGCGTCAGCGTCGTAAGCTGAGCCAGCGTGGGAACGTTTATTGCGCTAATCGGATTGTTGCTGGCCACCGTCATTGTCGCTGCGGTTGGTGAGCGCACGGGCATTCCGTGGCCGGCGCTGCTGACCATCGTGGTGGCGCCGGTGATTTTCATTCCAGGCATTGACACGGTGTCCATTGACACACACCTGATCTTGCCGATCTTCCTGCCGCCACTGCTGTGGTCGCTGGCCAGGCGCACGAGTTGGGGTCAGATCGGCTCGCAGCTCAACGTGGTGCTGACCATGTCGGTCATCCTGGTGTTCCTTACTATCGCGGCGCTGACGGCGACGGCGATGTGGATCCTGCCGGGTGTGAGTCTGGCTACCGCGATGGTGTTGGCGGCGGCGATCGCCCCGCCGGACCCAGTCGCGGTCGACGCGGTGGCGGGACCGGCTGGCATTCCGAAGCGCATCACCGGAACGTTGCAGACGGAGGGGCTGTTTAACGACGCCGCCTCGATTGTCACCTTCAACATCGCCATGGCTGCGGTGATTGCAGAGGGTGAAGTGGACTTCACCAAGGGATTCGTTGAGTTCCTTTATGCCGCGGCGGTTGCTGTGGTGGTGGGGTTGATCGTCGGCAGGCTAGCTGCGCTGTTTGCAAACTCGGTGCCAGATTCCGTGATCCGTACCGCGTTTACGTGGGTGCTGCCGTTCGCCATCTATGCGGGTTGTGAGGCGATCCATGCTTCGGGCGTGATCGCGATCGTGATCGCCGCGGTGGAGTTGTCGTCGCGCTCCACGATGACAGCGGAGGACCGCCTGACCGGTCACTCGTTCTGGGAAACAGTGGAGCTGCTGTTCACGGGCGTGGCGTTCGGGTTGATCGGCATGAGCGTGCGTGATGCTATCGACACCGCCGGCACCTACATTTGGCCCGCCGTACAAGTCGGCGTGGTGCTCTCCGTCGTCGCATTTGTGGTGCGTCTGGCCTGGATGTGGGTGCTGTACAAGTTGAACGTGCGCAAGGGTCGCACGCACGTGTCGCCACTGCGCCTGCAGGAGGTGCTCCTGATGGCGTGGTCTGGCATGCGCGGTTTGGTCACGTTGGCGCTGGTGTTGGCTATCCCGCCGTCGGCAACCGAGTACCACCACGAACTGTCCGTCATTGCGTTGACGGTGCTGACCTGCACGATGGTGATCCCCGGCCTCATGCTGCCATGGCTGGTGCGGAAGATGGACCTGCAAAAAGGCCCAGAAGCAGACCGGGCAATTGAAGAATTGAACCAGCGGGCGTACGCGGCGGCGCACAAGGCGGTGCGCGAACACGGCGAGGAGCATGCGCCGGAGGCGTACACGATGGTGCAGGAGTGGTTGAACTCGATTACGGAGCAGCGCCTGCAGGATCCGGAAAGCACTGACGAGCGCATGGCAGCTTTCGAGCGCGCTCGCGAAAGCGCGATTGAAATGCAGAAGGTTGCGCTTAAGGCGGCGAGCTCCGAGTTGCACCGGGCGCGCAGGGAGCGCCAGTACAACCCGGCGGATGTGGACGCGGTGCAGGCTGACCTGGACCGTCTTATCGTGGCCAGCAAGCGCAACGTGCTCGCACGCCCAAGCCAGATGGTGAAGTGGGAGTCCTAGTTGCTAATCGACGACCACATCCGCCATCGCATATAACGTCTCCCGCGCCGCCTTGAACGCCTCCGGTGTGGCGGCGAACTCGGCTGCACGCGCAATGGCGGAGTTGAGCAGCGCGATATCCACGGCTGATACGCCAGGGCAAAAGTCCGCCACGATGGTGCGGAATCCGGCGTGGGAGCGTTGCACGTTGTCGTCGGCAAACGCCTCCGGGAAGTTCTTCGCCGCCGCCATGAGTGGGCCGTGGCCACCATGCGCGAAGAGGTCCAGGGTGGCGTCCACGTAGGCACGCATGCGCTGGTGGGGTTCCGGAGGGGCGTTTTTAATCTTGGCCTCGAGTTCGGCGTTCCACTCGTCGGTGGCCGCGATGAGGAGCTGGACCAGCAGGTCGTGTTGGGATTTTGCATACCGGTACACGCTGGGTCGCGCGAGACCGACCGCGGCAGCCACCTCCGCCAGGGTGGGCACCTTGCCGTGGTTTTCGACGATGAGGCGCTCGGCGGCGTCAAGCACCGCGCGGTGTTGTACGGCGCGGTGCTCGGCGACGGTGTCCTCAGTAATCTTCGGCATGCCCCTGAGTCTACGGAGTGGTTATTTCGTTTCGGTGAGACATGTTTCCGCCGACTATCTCGCAGAATTTCAAAGTGCGGAACGAAATCGTTTCAAAATGTCGAACAAAACCGTTTCAAAGTGTCGAATATGCTGGTGGGAGGTATAGTTTTGGCATGTCAAACTCATACATTCCAAGGCTTGCAGATGGCCAACTCGAAAGCGCTCTTCGTCGCCAAGGTGGAGTGCTCATTCAAGGGCCGAAGGGCTGCGGGAAAACGGAAACCGCGAGCCGGCAAGCGGGGAGTGTCTTGAATGTTGAAACTGATCCGAGCGTCCCGCTGGCGATGGCGACCGACCCGCGCGTACTGCTCGAAGGTGGCACCCCTCGCCTCGTCGACGAGTGGCAATTGCAACCGCGTCTTTGGGATTTTGCGCGGCACGAGATTGATTCTCGTAAGGCGAAGGGACAGTTCATCTTCACGGGTTCCACCGCTCCGGGAGTGGACGCAACCCGCCATTCCGGTGCTGGAAGATTTGCGCGCCTAACGATGTCGACGATGACCCTGTTCGAGTCGGGAGAGTCGGACGGTTCTGCATCCCTCAGTGAGATTGCTGCGGGCAATGCGCCTGATTTTGTAACCCCCGCCTTGACGCTGGCGGAACTTGCTGAGCGAATGTGTCGCGGAGGCCTTCCTTACAACGCGAACCTTTCCTTGGATGACGCGATGCAAAACGTCCGTGATTACGTGCAGACGGTCGCCGATGTGGATATCCACACTGTGGGTGAAGTCTCGCGAGACTCGGAGCGTGTGCGCAGAATGATGCAGTCCATCTCTCGCGCGGTTGCTACAGAAATTGATCTGCAAACAATTGCGACTGATATCGACATGCATCGTGAAACCGCACGTGATTATCTCGACGCGTTATCGCGGATCTTTATTTCGGTGGATCAGCCAGCGTGGTCTACGCACCTGCGGTCGAAAGCAACCTTGCGCAAGTCACCCAGGCGTCACCTCGCGGACCCGTCCTTTGCGATGGCTGCACTTGAACGCGGCCCTCAGCAACTGTTGCAGGATCCGCGTTACTTTGGGCAGCTTTTCGAGTCGCTCGTTTTCCACGAGCTTCGAGCGCTGACCAGCAAGACGGTGTACCACGCTCGGCTAAACACGAAGCTTGAGGTTGATGCGGTGGTGAACTACGAAGGCGTCGACATCCTGGTTGAGGTCAAACTTGGGTACACGCCGGAAATTCTCGATCACGCGGCAGACACCCTTAAGAGGTTTGACGAACAGCTTGAACAGGACACCGTGTTGCTCGTTGTCACCTCTGGTGGGCCTGCACACCGTCGAGCGGACGGTGTGGTGGTTGTGCCGATCGGGGCGCTAGGCCCGTAGCCGAACCACTTACCGCCCGTCGCCGAACTCGCGCTTGAAGTTGTCGTCCCAGTCCACGTCGGGTTGGGAGTCGAAGTAGTGCTGCTCCAGGTTGGGTGCGTCGTTGCTGCCTTGAACACCCATGATGAGGAAGACGGCGCCGGCGATGGCACCGAAGATGCCGACAAACACGGCGGTTGCGCCGGAAAGGAACGAAAAGGACAGCACGCAGATGGCGATGAGGATTGCGCCGATGGTGTAGTTGCGGGCGGGCGTGCCGGGGGTGCGGTGTTCATTGGGGGCGCCGAGTGGCGAGCGATCAACCGAGTTTCCCCCGAGAAATCCGCCACCCTGTCCGCCGCCAGTTCCACTCCGGTCTCCAGATCCCCCGATGGGGAGGCCGTCGGCGTCGTAATCGCCGTTGTAGTTGTAAGGCTTCATGGCGAAGAGCCTACGGGAGTTGGCCGGTGAGGCGGTCGAGTCGGTCTTTGCTGGGGCCGTCGAGGCCAGTGATGGTGACGGTTTTGCCGCGGTTGTGGAACTTCTGGGTAATGGAGTCGAGGGTGGCCACGGTGGAGGCGTCCCAGATTTCGGCGTGGCTGAGGTCGATGATGATGTGGTCGGCGTCGTCGGCGTAGTCGAAGGCGTAGACCAGGTCGTTGCTGGATGCCCAGAAGAGTTGGCCGTGGATGCGGTAGGTGCGGGTGTCGATGCGGCCGTCGCCATCAGTGTCGAGCTCCGCCACCTTCTCTACCGACGCGAGGTGGGCGACGCGGCGGGCAAACATGATCATGGCGGTGACCACGCCGAGCACCACGCCGACGGCGAGGTTGCTGGTGATCAAGGTGGCGGCAACGGTGACCACCATGACGATGGTTTCGGACACCGGCATGAGTTTGAGGGTGCGCGGGTGGATGGAGTGCCAGTCGATCGTGCCAAGGGAGACGACGATCATGATGGCGACGAGCGCGGCCATCGGGATGATGCCCACAACGTCGCCGAACGCCAGCAGGAGAACCAACAGGAACACGCCGGCCAGCAGGGTGGACAGGCGGGTGCGGGCGCCGGCTTCGCGAGAGTTGATCAGGGTTTGGCCGATCATGGCGCAGCCACCCATGCCGCCGAAGAGGCCGGTGACGATGTTGGCCACGCCCTGGCCCCAGGATTCGCGGGTTTTGTCGGAGTGGGTGTCGGTGATGTCGTCGACAAGTTTTGCGGTCATGAGCGATTCCAACAGGCCCACGATTGCCATAGCCAGCGCGTACGGCGCGATGATCTGGAACGTCTCCCACGTCAGCGGCACGTGCGGGATCATCATGGCGGGGAAGGAGCGGGGTAGTTCGCCCATGTCGGAGACGGTGGGCACGGTGATGTCAGCGATGACGACCACGGTGGTCAGCACCGCGATGGTAACCAGCGGGGCGGGGACCGCGTTGGTGATTTTCGGCCAGAACACCATGATGAGCAGGCCGGCGGCGGTGAGCGCGTAGACGGGCCAGGCGACGTCGATAAGGTGCTGCATCTGCGCAGCGAAGATGAGGATGCCGAGGGCGTTGACAAAACCAACCATGACTGAGCGCGGGATGAAGCGCTGCAGTTTCGCCACGCCGAGTGCCGCCAGGATGATCTGGAACACGCCGGCAAGCAGCACGGTGGCGATGAAGTAGTCCATGCCGTACTCGCGCGAGACGGGTGCGATGACGAGGGCGACTGCGCCGGTTGCGGCGGAGATCATCGCCGGCCGCCCGCCGGTAAACGCGATGGTCACAGCCATGGTGACGGAGGCGAACAGGCCGACGGCGGGGTCGACGCCGGCCAGGATCGAAAACGCGATGGCCTCGGGGATCAGGGCGAGTGCGACGGTGAGCCCGGCAAGTACTTCACGACGAAGCCGCGTCCCCGAAGAAAACGCATAACGAAACGACGCAACCACCCCGGTCGGGGCGTGCTCGAGAGATGTAGACATGCCTGTGCTTTCCGTTCGCTTTCCGTTCAAAAACGTTGTGACAACCGTGGCAACCGTAGCCCACGGCGCCGACATCGGCCGACACCCCGCGAGCCACAGCGGGAGATTCGTCGTCCAGCGATTACGCTTAACTCCGACTGCCCACAATAGAAAGTGAGAGCTGTGGAAACGAGCAACAACCTCGCGGTAGACACGCTTGCGCGTGTGCTGATGCCGAAGAAGGGCGAGCCGCACGACGTGCGCATGCTGTACCTGATCGAGCAGGAGCAGAACAAGCAGCGCCTGCGCTGGTCGGACCGGACGAGTTTTGAGGTTCCTGCGGGCAACGAGGTTTCCTTCGAGACCTACTTCAATGCGTTCCCGGCGAGCTACTGGCGCCGCTGGTCGCAGCTGGACACCGTCGTCCTGGCGATGACGGTTCAGGGTCGTGCGACGATTTCGGTGTACCGCTCGAAGTACGACGGCACCCGCATCAGCGTGACCAATGCGGACGCGACCGGCTACACGGAGATCCCGCTGAAACTCAGCAATTTCGAGGACGGCGGCTGGCTGTGGTTCGACATCACCGCCGAGGAGGACACGCGCATCAGCGATGCGGCGTGGTGCTCCCCGCAGGAGCCGCAAGAGCAAGTGCTTGACGACGGCACCGTGGTCCCACCCCAACCCAAACAAGTCGCCGTTGGCATCCCCACGTTTAACCGTCCCCGGGATGCGGTCAACGCGTTGCATGCGTTGGCTGAGGATCCGTACGTGGAGGCGTCGATTAGCAATGTGCTCATGCCCGACCAGGGCAACCAGCACCCGGCGGACGAGCCGGACTTCGCCGAGGCAGAGAAGAATCTCGGTGGAAAATTGAAAATCTTCCACCAGGGCAACCTGGGCGGCTCCGGCGGCTACTCGCGCATCATGTACGAGGCGCTCAACAGCACCGACGCTCCGTTCATCCTGTACATGGACGACGACATCGCCATCGAGCCGGACTCCATCGTGCGCTCCGTGCAGGCCGCGCGCTACGCCAAGCAGCCGATCCTGGTCGGCGGCCAGATGCTGAACCTGCAGGACCGGAGCCAGCTGCGCACCACCGGCGAGACCGTCGACCCGAACATCTTCATGTTCTCCGCAGCCAAGCACGCCGTGTACGACCACGACTTTGCCAAGTACCCACTCGGCTACGTGGGCACCGAGGAAGAGGATCTGGATCCGCGCAAGACCACCTCGCGCCCGCTGCACCGCCGCATCGACGTGGACTACAACGGCTGGTGGATGAACCTCTTCCCGCGCGTCGTCGCAGAGAAAATGGGCCTGCCGCTGCCACTGTTTATTAAGTGGGACGACAACGAATACGCCCTGCGCGCCAAGGAAGCAGGCTTCCCAACCGTCACCTGGCCGGGCGTTGCCATCTGGCACATGGCCTGGGCCGACAAGGACGACGCCATCGACTGGCAGGCCTACTTCCACATGCGCAACCGCCTCATCGTCGCCTCCATCTACGGACCGGACAACCCCGAGGCGATGCTGAAGAACATGCAAAAGTCCACCGCGAAGCACTACTTCTGCATGGAGTACTCCACCATCGCCATCCAGAACGAAGCAATGCGTGACTTCCTGAAGGGCCCGGACCAACTCTTCGACATCCTCGAATCCTCGTTGCCGCGCATCCAGAAGATCCGCAGCGAGTACTCCGACGCGCAGGTCCTGCCGTCCGCGACCGAACTGCCCGCACCCACCGGCGCGCCGGGTGTGCCGACCAACAAAATGGGCGGCCGCCTGGCCAAGGTGAAGAAGATCCCGTGGGCCGTCAAGGCGCTGCTGCACCTGCGTAAGGACGAAGACCGCGCCCACTGGGATGCCCCGCAGCTGAACCTCACCGCGGAGGAAGCCCGCTGGTACACCCTGGCACGCGTGGACTCGGCAACCGTGTCCACCGCCGGCGGCACCGGCGTGGCCTTCCGCAAGCGCGACAAGGCCCTCGCCGACAAACTCGTCGAGGAACAAAAGCAGCTGCGCGCCGACATCAAGCAGCGCTGGCCGGAACTCAAGCGCATCTACCGCGACGCGCGCGAAGACCTGACCAACCACGACAACTGGGGGAAGGTGTTCGATGCCCAGTAAGGAAACAGACCTGCTCGTCGCCATCCAGGACGCGCTGTATTCTCCCGCCACCGCCAAAGGCGCCCGTGTGCTCTCATACTTCGGTGAGCACGACCTGGGCTGGCTAGGCGTTGCGATGGCTGGCGCCATCGCAACGAGCATCGGGGACGTCGATAAGCAACGGCGCTCAAAGTGGCTCGCACTCGGCGTTGGCACCTTCGCCGCGCACGCCGCAACCGTGGTGCTCAAACGCATCGTGCGACGCCCACGCCCGAACGACCCGCGGGTGAAGATCGGGGTGGGAACGCCCTCGCAACTGTCGTTCCCGTCCTCGCACGCCGCGAACACGGGCGCCGCCGCCGCGCACCTGGCTAACATCACCGGCAAGAAGTGGCCGTGGCTGCTGGTGCCTGTGATGATGCTGTCGCGTAACGTGCTCGGCGTCCATTACCCGACCGACACCCTCGCCGGCGCACTGCTCGGCGCGGGGACGGCGAAGGCCGTGATTGAAGCGGAGAAGAGGATTTAAGTGGCACACACGCAAGAACCTATCGACGAGCCGCTGCTGAAGTCTGAACCCCACACCTCAGGTGTGGACCAGGTGATGAAGAAAACCCCACCGAAGAACCTCGTCGACGCGATGATCAAGGGGCTGCGCCCCAAGCAGTGGGTGAAAAACGTCCTCGTGCTGGCGGCACCGTTGGCTGCCGGCGCGGAAGCGTTCACCCGCCACACCGTGGTGGACATCCTGCTGGCGTTCATCGTGTTTTGCTTCGGTGCGTCCTCGATCTACCTGATCAACGACGCCCGCGACGTCGAATCGGACCGCCGCCACCCGACGAAGCGTTTCCGCCCGATCGCCTCCGGCATGCTGCCGATCAACCTGGCATACATCATGGCGGCGGTGCTCATCGCCGCAGCGCTTGGCCTGTCGCTGCTGGCCACCGACGGCGCTGCACTGGCCTGGGTCATCGGTATTTATATTGCGCTGCAGCTGGGCTACTGCTTCGGCTGGAAGCACATCCCGGTGATTGACATCGCCCTGGTGTCCTCCGGCTTCATGCTGCGCACCATGGCCGGCGGTGTCGCTGCCGACATCGAGCTGTCGCAGTGGTTCCTGCTGGTCGCCGCGTTCGGTTCCTTGTTCATGGCTTCCGGCAAGCGCTATGCAGAACTGCTGCTGGTCAAGGAAACCGGCGCGGAGATCCGCCGCTCGCTGCAGGGCTACACCGAAACCTACCTGCGCTTCGTCTGGACCCTGTCCGCCACCGCCGTGGTCATGTCCTACGCACTGTGGGGCTTCCAGCTTTCCAACTCCGTCGAGGGCACCGCCGCCATCTGGTACCAGGTGTCCATGGTGCCGTTCGTGATCGCGATCCTGCGCTACGCCTCCGTCGTCGACGGTGGTCAGGGTGGTGCACCCGACGAGATCGCCCTCGAGGACCGAGTGCTGCAGCTTCTCGCCGCAGCTTGGATCTTCTGCATCGTCATGGCGGTCTACGTTGTGCCGAACTTAGGTTGGTAGGACAAAACGCAGTAACATCTGCGCAATGACTAAAAACGCCCGCATCTCCGCGCTCGCCGCAGCCGTGGTGGCGGGCGTTGCCGCATTCTGGGGCGGTTGGACCCGCCGCTGGATGTCCGACGACGGTCTGATCGTCCTGCGCACCGTGCGCAACCTGTTGGCCGGCAACGGTCCCGTGTTCAACGCCGGCGAGCGCGTCGAGGCCAACACCTCCACCCTGTGGCAGTACCTGATCACGCTGTTCGGGTGGCTCACCGATGCCCGCCTGGAAAGCATCGCCATGTGGCTGGCGCTGCTGTGCACCGCCGCAGCCGCTGCTACCGCCGCGTACGCCTCCGGCAAGTTCTGGGGCAGGGTCGGCCCCGTCATCCCGTTCGGCATCATCATCTATATTGCGCTGCCGCCCGCGCGCGACTTTGCCACCTCCGGGCTGGAGTGGGGCATGTCGCTGCTGTGGATCGCCATCTGGTGGGCGGCACTCGTCGCCTGGGCCGAGGACCCGGTCAAGCGCCGCGCGCCCTACGCCGGCTACTTCCTCGCGTTCTGGTCCGGCCTGTCCTGGCTGGTCCGCCCCGAACTCGCGCTCTACGGCGGGGTGGCAGGCATCATGCTCATCGCGTTTAGCCCCCGCAAAACGCTAGGCATCCTCGCCGTAGCGCTGCCGGTTCCCGCCGGCTACCAACTGTTCCGCATGGGCTACTACGGCCTGATCACCCCGCACACCGCTGTGGCCAAGTCGGCCAGCGGCTCTGAATGGGCCCGTGGCTGGGAGTACTTCGCCGACTTTTTCGGCTACTACTGGCTGGCCCTGCCTCTCCTCGGCGCTGCTGCGGTGGCGGTGTGGTTGTTGTGGGGTGCGAGGGGGCGTCGATTAGCAATTGTGTGTTTGACCACCGGCGTTGCACTCGCGCACATGCTGTACGTACTGCGCGTCGGCGGCGACTTCATGCACGGCCGCATGTGGCTGCTGCCCCTGTTCGCGCTGTTGCTGCCGATGATGGCGGTGCCGTACACCAAGGTCACCGCCGCCGTCGGTACCGCGCTGGTCGTGTGGGCCAGCGTGATCGTCCTGCGCGCGCATCCCATCGACTGGGAGCCGTACAACAACGGCGAAAAGGAACTCGGCATTGTCGACGAGCGCGACTTCTGGACCATGGCCGTCGGCCGCGACGCCGGCGACCCACCCCTGTACGCCGAAGACTTCCTCGGCTCGAAACTCATGTGGGACTGGAACGAGGCCATCGAGCAAGGCCTCGACGAGGACGCCGCCCAGATCAGCCTCGCTATCGTCACCGCCGAGCCGGAGCGCTACAAGTGGTTCGTGCGCGAGCGCCAGCCCGACGCAACCGACCAGCGCGATCTGGAACTGACCGCCTACATGGTCAACCTTGGCATGACCAGCATGAACTCGCCGCTGAACACGCGCATCCTGGACACGGTCGGTCTGGCCACCCCGATTGCCGCGCGCATGCCGCGGGTGCCGGACGGGCGCATCGGCCACGACAAGGAACTGGGCCTGGAGTGGCAGGTGGCGGACACGGATGCGGATCTGGACAAGTTGCCGCAGTTCGTCGATAAGCAAAAAGCGCAGGACGCGCGCGAAGCATTGCGTAGCGACGACATCGCCGACCTGCTGGCCACCTCCCGCGAACCCATGAGCTGGGACCGCTTCTGGGCCAACGTCCGCTACTCGTTGGGCCCGGGCCGCACGCTCACGCTTGACGACGACCCCACGCACTACCTCAGTCACACCAGCCCCACCCGACAAATCGCCTGGCCGAGTGAGTGAATAGCGGACTATGTTTCGGGTTGGTAACGTGAACGTGTCTTTTGCCTGAAACACGTCTCGAGGGGAATGCATGAACACTCGAACCTCCGTGCGCCGCAAACTCACCGCGGTGCTGGTCGCGATCCTCAGCGCGATCTCCATCGTGAGCGCGCCACAGGCCGCCGCGGCCAACCGTGACTGGCTGCGCCCCGGCTGCACCTGGGACCGGGTCGGCTACTGGGTCCAGCGCTGCAACGTGTGGTCGGCCGCAATGAACCGCCACATCCCGGTACAGATCCAGCCCGCCCAGCGCGGCGGCAACGCGGGCCTCTACATGCTCGACGGCCTGCGTGCGACGGAGCGCACCAACGCGTGGCTCAACGACGTCAACGCGGCACGCACCTTTGTTAACCACAACATCACCCTCGTGCTGCCGGTGGGTGGACAGTCGTCGTTCTACACCGACTGGAACGCCCCGGCGACCTACGACTTCAACAACCCGGTGACCTACAAGTGGGACACGTTCCTGACCAAGGAGCTGCCGCCGTACCTGCAGCAGCACTTCGGCGTGTCGCCGACGAACAACTCCATCCTCGGCCTGTCCATGGGTGGCACCGCCGCGGTCAACCTGGCTGCGCTGCACCCGAACCAGTTCCGTCAGGTGCTGTCCTACTCGGGCTACCTGGCCACCACCATCCCGGGTGGTCAGACCGCGCTGCGCGCCGCGCTTCTCGACGGCGGCATGTACAACGTCAACGCCATGTGGGGCTCCTCGCTGAACCCGCGCCGCTTTGAAAACGACCCGTTCCTGAACATGGGCAACCTGCGCGGCAAGGACGTGTACGTCTCCGCAGGCTCCGCCGTGCCGGGCCCGGCCGACGAGAAGTACCTGCCGCAGCACCGCGCCTCCGGCATCGCGCTCGAGGGCGTTGCCAACGCGACGACGCGCGCCTGGTCCGCCAAGGCCACCGTGACCGGCGTGAAGCACACTGCCGTGTTCACCCCGACCGGCCTGCACAACTGGGATCAGTTTGGCAGCCAGCTCGAGGCCACCAAGCCGCGCATCCTGAATGTGATGAACGCCTGGTAGTTCCCGGATTTCCAGCCAGGTGAGGGCGCGTGCGGATGTGTTCCGCACGCGCCTTTTGTTGTTTGTAGAGGTGTTTGCGGAAGTGTTTGCAGTAACGCCCCGCGTGTCGCGCTCGATTAAACCCTCAAGTGAAACTTAAGATTTAGGGCGATACTCTTGTGACACAAGTAGCCCGACGAGGTAGGAGACTCATGCGAGACAACCGGATCACCCCCACCAGGCTCACCGCAGCCCTGCTGCCTGCCGCGCTGGCTCTCACGCTGGCGCCGTCGGCCGCAGTCACCGCCCAAGCACAGTCCTCGGACCTTTCGTCGCTGTCGTCGAACCGCGGCATCTCCGACGGTCTGCGCCCGTCCGACCCGCCAAAGCGCACTCCGATCGAGGTGGAGAAGAACCCCGAGATCCCCGGCCTGCCGGAGGGCGTGAAGGTGGACCGCATCGAGTGGATTACCAGCCGTCGCGTAGCCGTGTTTATCAAGTCCGCGGCCATGCCGAAGGAACTCATCCAGGTGCAGATCCTGCTGGCACGGGACTGGCACTCCAACCCGACCGCGAAGTTCCCGGAAGTGTGGGCGCTCGACGGCCTGCGCGCGCGTGACGACGAAAACGGCTGGACCATCGAAACCAACATCGAGCAGTTCTACGCCGACAAGAACGTCAACGTCATCCTCCCGGTCGGCGGCGAGTCCTCCTTCTACTCCGACTGGCAGCGGGAGAACAACGGCAAGCACTACAAGTGGGAGACGTTCCTGACCAAGGAGCTCGTCCCGGTGCTGAACAACGAGTTCCGCTCCAACGGCAAGCGCGCCGTTGTCGGCCTGTCCATGGGTGGCACCGCCGCAGTCAACCTGGCTGAGCGCAACCCGCACCTGTTTAACTTCGTCGGCTCGTTCTCCGGCTACCTGGACACCACGACCACCGGCATGCCGTCCGCGATCAAGGCCGCGCAGCTGGATGCCGGCGGCTACAGCGCCGAGGCCATGTGGGGCCCGCTGGGCTCCCAGGACTGGATCGACCACGACCCGAAGCTGGGCATTGAGAACCTGAAGGACATGACGGTCTACGTCTCCTCCGGTTCGGGCCGCGACGACTACGGCAACGCCGAATCCGTGGCCAAGGGCCGCGCGAACGCTGCCGGCATGGGCTTGGAGGTCATCTCGCGCCTGTCCACCCAGACGTTCGTGGACTACGCCTCGCGCACCTCCGTCAAGCCGATCGTGCGCTTCCGCCCCTCTGGCGTGCACTCGTGGGAGTACTGGCAGTTCGAGATGGCACAGGCATGGCCGTACATCGCTAACGCCCTCGACGTGCCGGAGGCTGACCGTGGCTCCAAGTGCAACCCGATCGGTGCGATCGCAGAAGAGACCAAGTCCGGCGTCATCGGCACCTGTGTCAACGACGAGTACAACGCGGGCAAGGACGGCAAGGGCAAGGCCCAGGACTTCCGCGGCGGTACTGCGTTCTGGTCCCCGAACACCGGCGCGCACGCCCTGTACGGCGCAATCCTGGCCAAGTACAACGCGCTCGGCGGCGCCGCTGGCTGGCTCGGCTTCCCCACCACCGGCGAGCTCCAGGCACCAGACGGACAGGGCCGCTTCGTCCACTTCGAAAACGGCTCCGTCTACTGGACCGCGAACACCGGCGCCTACGCCATCCCGGGCGACATGTTCAAGGCATGGGGTGCCAACGGCTACGAGACCGGCGACCTGAAGTACCCGGTTGCCGAGGCCAACAAGGTTGGCGACGGCTACGTGCAGAAGTTCCAGGGCGGCTACCTCACCCGCAACCCGGACGGCAAGCACTACATCGTCCACGGTGCGATCGGCGAGAAGTACGGCGAGATCGGCACTGCCACCTCGGCGCTGGGCTACCCGAAGTCCAACGAGATCGCCATCAAGGGCGGCTTCTTCCAGGAGTTTGAGCACGGCAACATCTACTGGTCCGCTGGCACCGGCGCCCACACGATTCTCAAGGGCGACATCTTCAACGAGTGGGGCAAGCGTGGCTACGAGCAGGGCGAGCTCGGCTGGCCGGTGAAGGACATGGCGAAGATTCCGGCTGGCGGTCTGACCATCGACTTCCAGCGCGGCACGGTTGAGCAGATCAACGGTGTGGTCAACGTAAGGAAGAAGTAATGCGCAAATTCGCCCTTTGCTTGACGACGATCACCTGCACCGCCGCCCTCACCGCCTGCGGTGGGGCCACCGTGGACTCCGAGGACGTCACCGAAACTGCGGCCACCTCAGCCACGGAAACGGCCACCTCGGCCACTGAGTCGGGTACCGCGTCCGCGACGGAATCCGCGACGGCGTCGTCGGCTGCGGCGCCGGGGTCGTCGTCACGCAATGGCGCCGGCGACCAACCCGCACGGGAAGTGGAAACCGTGCCCACCCAGGTGCCTTCATACGCGCCGGAGGAGCAGGCGTTTCTGGATCACCTCAGGCAAAACGGGGTGAACGTCGACGGTCTTGAAGACCAACTCACAGCAACCGGGTTTACCGTGTGCGACGACGATACGATCACCCGCGACGCCGTCGCCGGGCAACTGGTCGAACAACGCCGCACCGACATGGACGCAGGCACCGTAGCGACCCTGCTCAGCGACACCGCTCGCGCCAACCTGTGCGGCTAACCCCGCACGTGTAAGGAGTTTTCATGCGCCGATCGCGCAACGTTGTCGTCGTCGCTGCCGTGATTGTGGTGCTTGCGCTTATCGGCCTAGGTATCTACCAGTGGCGCACCACCACCGACAGCGACCTGCCGTCGGCGAGCAAGCCGCCAGAGTCGAGCGCGCCCGAGCGTGTCGACGAGCCCGACTGGTGCCCCGCCGTCGAAGTCATCTCCGTACCGGGCACCTGGGAATCCGCGGCAGACGACGACCCGTTCAACCCCCAGGCCAACCCGGCCAGCTTCATGCTGTCCATCACGCGCCCGCTGCAGGAGATGTACGACATCAACCACGTGCGCGTGTTCACCGTCCCGTACACCGCCCAGTTCCGCAACATCCAGACCGCCCACGGCCGCGCCGAAATGTCTTACGACGACTCCCGCGCCGAGGGCACCGCGAAACTGCGAGGCGAGTTGGACTTCGTGGCGCGCACCTGCGAGTCGACGAAGTTCATCATTGCGGGCTTTTCGCAGGGTGCGGTGATTGTGGGGGACGTGGCGTCGTCGATAGGCAATAGCGAGGGTCCGATCAACCCGGACCGGCTGCTCGGCGCGATGATGATCGCCGACGGACGCCGCGAAAACGGCGTGGGCATCAACCCCGGCGCGGAGGTCCACGGCACCGGCGCGGAGATCGTCCTGCAGCCGCTGCAGCGCGTCGCCGACGCCGTCACCCCCGGCGCCACCATGACCGGACCACGCCCCGGCGGCTTCGGTCTCGTGGAGGATCGTGCCTACGAAATCTGCGCGCCGAACGACACCGTTTGCGACGCCCCACTGGGTGTAGGCAACGCGATCGAACGCGCAAACGCACTCATTTCGGCAAACGGCAATCATGCACTATATGCCACAAATCCGGACGTGATTCCGGGCTCGACAGTGCCCGAGTGGGCTGTCAATTGGGTCCGTGACGTGGTAGAGAGTTTGTAACTCGAATACAGGTGTAAAACAAGGAGTTTTTCGATGGATCTTCAGCAACTGACCGCCCAATTCATCGGCCCCGACGGCGACATCGCCCTGCCAGAACACTTCACCCTGCCCCGACTCGCCGAAATGATCCACCAGGCCCAACTGCAGGCCGGCGGCGGCGACGCGATCAACGTCCGCGCGTGGGACTTTTCCACCGACCCAGCTGGTGTGGAAACAACGTTCACCCGCTCCGAGGTCAACACCCGCATCAAGGCCGTCGCAGCACGCCTCGCCCAGGTCGGCGAGCCGGGCGCACGCGTCGCGCTGATGGCGCCGAACTCCGCCGAGTACGTCTTCGGCTTCATGGGTGCGCTCTACGCGGGCCAGGTGCCGGTGCCGCTGTACGACCCGACCGAGCCGGGCCACGAGGGCCACCTGCGCGCAGTGCTTGGCGACGCCGGCGTCCAGATCGTGCTCACCAACTCCGCCGCCGCCCCCGCTGTGCGCCGCTACTTCGCCGACCTGCCCGGCACCGAGCGTCCCCGCGTCATCGCCGTGGACTCCCTGCCGGACACGCTCGCCGAGTCCTACCAGCCAATCCCGCCGGTGCCGGGCGAGGACACCGCGAACCAGATCTGCTTCCTGCAGTACACCTCCGGCTCCACCCGCAACCCGGCAGGCGTGATGATCACCAACGAGGCGCTGGTCACCGACGTCCTGCAGATCAACGACGCGGTGAAGTTCGAAACACCGATGCGCATCCCGACCTGGCTGCCGCTGCACCACGACATGGGCATGATCGTGGCCATGATCGGCGTCGTGCTGGGCCAGGAGATTGAGATCTTCGCCCCGCGCGACTTCATCCAGCAGCCGAAGCGTTGGGTGGAGCGCCTGTCGCGTCGCGACGACGACCTCGCCGACATCCACGTCTACACCGTGATCCCCAACTTCGCGCTGGACCTCGCCGCCCGCTACGCCGCGCCGGAATCTGCGAACCAGTACGACTTCTCCGCCGTGGAGTGCATCATCATTGGCTCCGAGCCGGTTACCCGCGCGGGCGTGACCGCGTTTATCGACGCGTTCAGCGCCTCCGGGCTCGACCGCTCCGTGCTGCGCCCGTCCTACGGCCTGGCCGAGACCACCCTGCTGGTGTCCACCGACCGCACCGATGAGCGCCCGAAGTTCATCGAGTTCGACCGCGACGCACTCGCAGAGGGCAAGGCCGTCCCGGCGGAAGGCGGCGTGGCTACCGCGTCGAACGGCCAGCCGGTGAACTGGATGCACTTCGCCATCGTCGACCCGGAGACCCGCAACGAGGTCGAAGACGGCACCATCGGTGAAATCTGGGTCCACGGCAAGAACGTCGCCGCCGGCTACCTGGACCGCCCGGAGGAGACCGCCGCGACGTTCCACAACACCATCGGCGAAACCATCCAGGACGGCATGCCGAAGGACAACTGGTGCGCCACCGGCGACCTGGGCACCATGCTCGACGGCCACCTGTACATCACCGGCCGCGTCAAGGACCTCGTGGTCGTGGCGGGACGCAACCACTACCCGCAGGACATCGAAGCCACCGTCATGGAGTCCACCGACCACGTGCGCAAGGACTCCGTCGCCGCATTCGCAGTGCCTGGCGACGACGTCGAGCGCCTCATCATCATGGTCGAACGCGCCGACAACGCCTCCGCCGACGGCGACGCAGCCGCCATCGACGCCATCCGCTCCGCCGTCACCGCCAAGCACGGCATCGCCCCGGAGGTCGTCGAGTTCTACGGTCCGGGCGAGATCGCACGCTCCTCGGCAGGCAAGATCGCCCGCCGTGTCAACGCGAAGCGATTCACCGATCGCGAACACGCTGCAACGCAGTAACAAAACCCCGCCGGTGGGCGATAGTCTGAGCTGTTATGAACGAGCATGATCTGATTCAGTGGCTCACCAGCTGGGTTGAGCGCGCCACCGGCGTAGATAACGTCGACCCGACCACGCCGCTGGAGACCTACGGCCTCGCATCCCGCGACGCCGTGATCCTCTCCGGCGAACTGGAAACGCTCCTCGGCCGCCGCGTCGACCCGACCATCGCCTACCAGTACCCGACCGTCGCTGCGATCGCCGCGGCGCTGACGGCGGTGAAGGGGGAGGGGCCGGTGAGGCGTCGTCGTCAAGCAACTGCGACCCCTGGCACCCACGACATTGCCATCATCGGCTCCGCCGGCCGCTTCCCAGGCGCCAAAAACAACGCCGAATTCTGGCAAATGCTCATCGAAGGCCGCTCCGCCACCGGCCCACTTCCCGCACCACGCTGGAACGAATACCTCGGCGACCCCGTCGTCCGCACCAAAATGTCGGAAGAAAACACCGACGGCGGCTACATGGACGGCATCGCCTCCTTCGACCACGAATTCTTCGGCGTCTCCCCACTCGAGGCCCAAAACATGGACCCGCAGCAACGCATCATGCTCGAAGTTGCGTGGGAAGCCCTCGAAGACGCAGGCCTCGCACCCAGCAAGCTGCGCGGCGAACCCGTCGGCGTGTTCGTCGGCTCGTCCAACAACGACTACGGCATGCTCATCGTCGCCGACCCAGCCGAGGCGCACCCGTACGCGCTGACCGGCGCATCCTCCGCGGTCATCCCGAACCGCATCTCTTATGCCTACGACTTCCGCGGCCCGTCCATGAACGTGGACACCGCCTGCTCCTCGTCGCTGGTGTCGGTGCACCACGCGGTGCGCGCGCTTCGCGACGGCGAAGCCGACGTCGCCCTAGCCGGCGGCGTGAACATCCTGGCCAACCCGTTTGCCTCGCTTGCGTTTTCGGAGTTGGGCGTGATCTCGCCGACCGGGCGCATCCACGCGTTTTCCGACGACGCCGACGGCATCGTCCGCGCCGACGCCGCAGGCTTCATCGTGCTCAAGCGTGTCGACGACGCCATCGCCGACGGCGACAACATCATCGCCGTGATCAAGGGCTCGGCCACCAACTCCGACGGCCACTCCAACGGCCTGACCGCCCCCAACCCGGACGCCCAGGTAGACGTGCTGCGCCGCGCCTACGACGACGCCGGCGTGGATCCGCTGCAGGTCGACGTGGTCGAAGCCCACGGCACCGGCACCATCCTCGGCGACCCGATCGAGGCCACCGCACTCGGCGAGGTCCTCGGCCGTGGCCGCGACGCTGGCTCGCCGCTACTGCTGGGCTCCGCGAAGTCCAACATCGGTCACTCCGAATCCGCCGCCGGCGTCGTCGCGCTGATCAAGGTGATCGAGGCGCTCAAGCACGACACGATTCCGGAGTCCATTAACTTCACCGCCCCAAACCGCTACGTCGACTTCGACACCGAGCGCATCGAGGTCGTCCAGGACCCGCGCGAGTGGCCGCGCTACTCCGGCCGCCGCATCGCCGGCGTGTCCGGCTTCGGCTTCGGCGGCACCAACGCGCACGTGGTCGTCGCAGACTTCGACCCGGCCGACTACGACACCCAGGCACCCGAAACCGAGCCCTCCTTCGAGGGCGTGGCTGCGGCGGCGTTGCCGGTGTCGGGCCTGCTGCCATCTCGTCGCAAGGAAGCTGCCGGCGCGCTCGCCGACTTCCTCGAAGGCCGCCCCGACACCGACCTCATCCCGGTGGCGCGCTCCCTGGCCAAGCGCAACCACGGCCGCTCCGCCGCCGTCGTCCAGGCCACTACCACCGAAGACGCCGTCAAGCGCCTGCGCCAGGTCGCTGCCGGCAAGATCGGCCCCGGCATCGCATCCGCCGACGCACCGACCCCCATGGGCCCCGTCTTCGTCTACTCCGGCTTCGGCTCCCAGCACCGCAAGATGGCCAAGGAACTCATCGCCCGCTCGCCGCTGTTCGCCCGCCGCATGCGCGAACTCGACGAGATGGTCAAGTTCCAGGCCGGCTGGTCCATGCTCGAGATCATTGATAACGACGAGCTGACCTACGACACCGAAACCGGCCAGGTCACCATCACCGCCATCCAGATCGCCCAGACCGACCTGCTGGCCTCCGCCGGCATCACCCCAGCCGCGACCATGGGCATGTCCATGGGTGAGATTGCCGCAGCCTACGGTGCCGGCGGGCTGAGCGACGAGGACTGCATCCTCATCGCCACCGCCCGCGCCCGCCTCATGGGCGAGGGTGAAGAAATGATCGCCGGCACCGACCAAGAAGGTGCGATGGCGGTTGTGGAGTTGTCGCGCGAGGAGCTGGCAGAGTTCGTCGATAAGCATGAGCAGGCTGCAGGCGTTGAGCCAGCCGTCTACGCGGGCCCCGGCATGACCACCGTCGGCGGGCCGTCGAAGGCCGTCGACTACATCGTCGAGGCACTCACCGCTGAGGAGAAGTTCGCCCGCAAACTCAACGTGCGCGGCGCCGGCCACACCAGCGCGCTCGACCCGATCATGGGCGAGCTCGCTGGCGAAATCGCAGGCATCACCCCGCGCCCGCTCACGGTGCCGCTGTTTACCTCCGTCGACCGCGGCGAGGTCTACCAGCCCGGCCAGACCATCCACGACGACGCCTACTTCCTGCGCATGACCCGCCAGCCGGTCTACTTCCAGGACGCCACCGAAGCCGCGTTTGCCGCCGGCCACACCACGCTTGTGGAGATCACCCCGAACCCGGTTGCACTGATGGGCATGATGAACACCGCGTTCGCCGCCGGCCAGCTGGATGCGCAGCTGCTGTTCACCACCAAGCGCAAGGTCGACGAGCTCGAGTCGCTTGTGGACCTCGCCGCGAAGCTCTACGCCGGCGGCGTGCCGGTGGACTTCGGCGCCTTCTACGGCGCAGGCAAGGTCATCGACGCGCCGAAGATGGCGTTTAAGCAGGTGGATCACTGGACGCCGGCGAGGCCGTCGTCGGCAAGCACGTCGCTTTTGGGCTCCCGTGTGACGCTGCCGAGCGGCGAGGTTGCGTTCGCGACCGCCGCCGACCAGGTCTTCAGCCCGCACCAGCTCATCGAGGCCGCCGCGGCTGAGGTGGCCGAGGGCGCGCGTGTCGTCGCTACGGAAGAGCACGGCTACCTGCCCGCAGACGGTGAGGTGACCACTGTGGTGGCGTCCTCGCTCGGCGGCGTGTCCGTCAAGGTGTACGACGGTTCCGTGCTGGTTGCGGAGGGTTTCGCCTCCACCATCGACCGCGCTCCGGTTCAGGGCGTCATGGAGCCCACGCGTATCGACGACACCCCGGCCGCCGCCTCCGACGAGGACCAGGACGACGACATCGACGCCGTGCGCTGGGACCCCACCTCCGGCGAGACCGTTGCCGAGCGCCTGCGTGGCATCGTGTCCGAATCCATGGGCTACGACCCCGAGGACCTGCCCGACGAACTGCCGCTCATCGACCTCGGCCTCGACTCCCTGATGGGCATGCGCATCAAAAACCGGGTGGAAAACGACTTCCAGATCCCGCCGCTGCAGGTGCAAACGCTTCGCGACGCCTCCGTCGCCGATGTCATCCGCATCGTCGAAGACGCCGTCGCAGGCCGCACCGATGCGCCTCAGCCGATGGCCGTGAACAACGAGTCTCGAGACCCGGCCGCAGCTGCCGAAAAGACCCAGGGCGTGGGCGTCGCCCCGCGCGACGCGTCCGAACGCATGGTGTTCGGTGCCTGGGCGAAGTACGCCGGTGCGGCGGCTGCTGGTGTGACGTCGGATTTGCCGGAGATTAGTAAGGAGCAGGCGGGCGAGATCGCCGCGCACCTGACCGAGCGCTCCGGCATCGAGGTCACCGCCGAGGATGTGCTGGGCGCCGAGACGCTCGAACCGCTTGCGAACAAGGTCCGCGAGGGCCTGGAGACCCCGGTCGACGGCAACATCCGCGTCTTCCGCGAGGGAACCGGCACCCCTGTGTTTGTCTTCCACCCGGCCGGCGGGTCGTCGTCGGTGTACGCGCCGCTGGCCCGCCGCCTGAATAAGGACGTCCCGGTCTACGGCGTCGAGCGCCTGGAGGGCTCCCTCCAGGAGCGTGCTGCCGAGTACGTCAAGGACATCGAGCGCATCGCAGGCGAGCGCAAGGTCATCCTCGCCGGCTGGTCCTTCGGCGGCGCCCTGGCCTACGAGGTCGCATCCCAGTTGGGCAACGACAAAATCGACTACATCGCACTGCTGGACACCACCCAGCCGTCCGAGCCGATTCCCGACACCCTTGAGGAGACCAAGGCACGCTGGGGCCGCTACGCCGCCTTTGCCAAGGAAACCTACGGCCTGGACTTCGAGGTGCCTTACGAGCTGCTCGAAACCGCCGGCGAAGAAGCGCTGCTGCAAATGCTCACTGAGTTCCTGGCCAGCACCGACGCCTCCGAACACGGCCTGGCCGCCGGTGTCCTGGAGCACCAGCGGGCGTCGTTTGTGGACAACCAGATCCTCAACCACCTCGACTTCACCCGCTGGGCCGACGTCGACGTGCCGGTGCTGCTGTTCCGCGCCGAGCGCATGCACGACGGCGCCATCCAGCTCGAGCCGAACTACGCCCACATTGACGAGGACGGCGGCTGGGGCGCTATCGTGAGCGACTTGACCATCGTCCACCTGCCCGGTGACCACTTGGCGGTTGTGGACGAGCCGGCGGTGGGCATCGTCGGTAAGCACATGAACGCATGGATCGAAGGGAAGCGATGAGTACCGCCGACAAACTCGCCGACCTGCGCGAACGGCTAGACAAAGCGCAGGACCCGGGCTCGGAACGCTCGCGCAAGCGTCGCGACGACGCCGGCCGCACCACCCCGCGCCAACGCATCGACGCCCTGCTCGACGAGGGATCCTTCGTCGAAATCGGCGCGCTCGCCCGCACCCCCGGCGACCCGGACGCCGTCTACTCCGACGGTGTGGTCACCGGCTACGGGCGCATCGACGGCCGCCCCGTCGCCGTCTACGCCCACGACAAAACCGTCTACGGCGGCTCCGTCGGCGTGACGTTCGGTCGCAAGGTCACCGAGGTCATGGAGTTCGCCATCAAGATCTCGTGTCCCGTGATCGGCATCCAGGACTCCGGCGGCGCCCGCATCCAGGACGCGGTGACGTCGCTGGCCATGTACTCCGAGATTGCCAAGCGCCAGCTGCCGCTGTCGGGCCGCGTCCCGCAGATCTCGATCATGCTGGGCAAGTCCGCCGGCGGCGCCGTCTACGCCCCGGTGACCACGGACTTTGTCATCGCCGTTGACGGCGAGTCCGAAATGTACGTCACCGGCCCGAACGTGATCCGCGAGGTCACCGGCGAAGACATCACGTCCGCCGAACTCGGCGGTGCGCGCGTACAGGAGCAGGCCGGCAACATCCAGGCCGTGGTGGCTACGGAGGAGGACGCCTTCGACTACGTCAAGGACCTGCTGGCCCACCTGCCCACCTCCACCTTCGACGCGGCCCCCGTCGTGACGGCCCCCGCGGACGAGGAGTTGGACGACTCCGCACTCGATTCCTTCATGCCCGACGACACCAACGCCGGCTACGACATGATGGATCTGCTCGTGCAACTTGGCGACGACGAAGACCTCGTCGAAATCCAAGGCGGCTACGCCGAAAACCTCATCTGTGCCTTCGGCCGCATCGACGGCAAGGCGGTCGGCTTCGTCGCCAATAACCCGATGTACGCCGCTGGCTGCATCGACGCGGACGCCGCCGACAAGGGCGCGCGCTTCATCCGCACCTGCGACGCCTACAACATTCCGATCGTCTACGTCGTGGACACCCCCGGCTACCTGCCCGGCGTGGAGCAGGAGCGCGAAGGCCTGATCCACCGTGGCGCGAAGTTCGCCTTCGCCGGCGTGGAGGCCACCGTGCCTAAGGTGACGCTGGTCGTGCGCAAAGCCTACGGCGGCGCGTATGCGGTGATGGGGTCGAAGAACCTCAACGGCGACATCAACCTCGCCTGGCCCACCGCCCAGATCGCCGTGATGGGTTCGGCGGCGGCGGTGGTGATGCTGCAGGGCAAGCAGCTCGCCGCCATCGAGGACCCTGATCAGCGCGAGGCCATGAAGAAGATGTTCATGGACTTCTATGACCAGGAGATGACTTCCCCGTACGTGGCTGCGGAGCGTGGGTACATCGACCAGATGATCGAGCCGTCGCAAACACGCATTGCTTTACGACGAGCCCTTCGCCAACTGGCCACCAAACAAGAATTCGACCTTCCTAAGAAGCACACCATCAGCCCCCTGTAAGAAAGGCCCTTCTTCTATGCTTTCCTCCACCCTCGACCTGTTCGGCGACCTTGTCAGCATGATCATCTGGTTCATCAACGGCATCCAGACGGGTGATCCGCTCTGGAACTTCGGCTCTAGCTTCTAGGCTTTCTTCGCCCAGAGTTTTGCGATTCCGCGCCAGCCGAGCATGAGCAGCGCGGACATGGTCGTCGCCACGATGATGAACGACCAGTGGGGGATCGAACCGTTGCGGATGCCCCAGATCACCAGGCCGGTGATCACGGTGACCGGCCAAATGATGCCGCCCTTGTTGTCGCGGGAGATCAGCCACCCCAGCGTTACACCGAGGGCGAACGGCCACAGGGTGGACAGCCAGCCGGTGAAGTTGAACGGCATGTCGTCGGACTGGTGGGCAGCGCGCGCGAGCAGCGCGAATACCGCGATGGCGACGTAGTCGGCCGCGATCGCGGTGGGGCGTGTGATTCGTTTCGTCATACTCGCAGATGGTAGCGCCCGAACAGCGCGTCCATGATTCCGCCGGGCCTAAACACCGGGTACCCGCGCGGCGAAACCCACACCGGCCGGCCCCGGATCCGTTCGATCCTTCCGCGCCGGTTGGTGTGGCGGGGGTCGTCGTGGTTGACCCGGTTGTGGTACCTGCACAGCGGCACCAGGTTGGCCAGGTTGGTCTGCCCGCCTTGCGACCACGCCGTGATGTGGTGGAACTCGCACATATCCGCCGCCACCCGACATCCGGGTACGGGGCACATCGGGGTGGCCATGCGGGCCAGGTCGCGCTGTTTCGCATTGGCCACGCGTTGCGTGCGATACAGGTTCACCGGCCCGGCCTCCGGGTGCACGAGCGCGACCTCGGTCGGAAACGTCTCGCCTAACAATGCCGCGACGTATTCGGCGCCGGTGATGGTGGTGCCGTCGGAAAGTGCGAGCAGGACGTCGTCGCCGTGGTCGGCGAGGATTGTCACGTGCTGGTCCGCCGGCACCGCCACGATCGGGCGCGGCGCCTGCACCTGCACCCCGCCACCCCCGGCGAGCATGTCGGCGAACCGGGCGAACATCTGCGGGCCCGCCGGCTTCGACGCGTCCAGCCCGGAGCGCAACTGCTGTTCCAGCGCAGCCAGTACGTGCTCGTCGCCGCAGCCGGAGAACTTCCGTTTGCCACCCCGCGAGGCGGAGAAGCGGAAGGCGTCTTCGGGCGTGTGGTCGTCGTCGGGAAGCAGTTCGCGCGCGGCCTTCTGTACCGCCCGGTAGTCGCCGCGCACCTCGAGCAGCGCCAGCCGCGGCGCCCAACGCTCGTTGACTGGCAGGCGCTTCAGGCGGCGCTCGATGGCCACCAACTGGTGCAGCGAGAACCCCCGCGCCCGCTCCAGCGCCACGGCCTGTTTGCGGGTGTAGGCGGTTCGGCCGAAGTACACCTCGCGCAGCCCCGCCCACGCGGACACCTGCGCCGGGTCGAGGCCTGCCTGGAGGGCGTACTGCTCGTCGAAACCGGCGAGCGCATCAACGGCGCTGGCCAGCGTGTCCACGAGAGCAGTAAATGAAGTCATGCATTTCAACCTAAAGCGCCGGCCAAACTTGCGCAACGGCCCTGTGGATAACTCGAGATTATGCCGTTGGTTTATCCACACGCCCCAGGTAGACGGCGGAATAGACGATCCAGCCGATGGCGGTCACGAGCGCAAACGAGATGGCGCGGTAGATGACGGTGGCTGCGGTGGCGTCGGCAAGCGAAAGGCCTCCGGCGACGAGCATGCCCACCGCAACGGGCTCCACCGTGCCCAAGCCGCCGGGCGTGACCTGGGCGGATCCCGCGAGTTTGGTCATGATGAACGCCAAGCAAATCCCCGACAGCGAAATACTTGACGACGACCCCACCGCCCACACCGCACACACCATCGTCGCAAGGTCCAGCAGCCGGTTACACAGCGACAACCCGGCCGCACCCGCGAAGGCGGGGGCGGAGATACGGATGGCGGCAACCTGGTCGATCACCGCCACGGCGCGCTCGTGCACGCGCGAGGGCAGGAAGCGCACCCAGCGTTTGAGCACCGCAGGGTTGAGCGTCGCCCAGAACACTGCGGCGATGGTCAGCGCGGCCGCCACCAGCGACAGCACGAGCGACGTCACCGACAGGTCGGCACCCAGCAGCACCACGGCGACGATGCCGATGAGCACCAGCCACACCGTGGACAGCGCACCGGAGACCACGAAGAACCACCCGCACAGGCCCCTCGACGCACCCCACGAGCGCTGCACCCGGTACGTCAGCCACGCCGACAACGCCGGACCGCCGGGCACGGTGGTGGACCACGCGTTGGAGGCGAACACGATCGCGTTGGTGCCCGCCACCCCCGTGATGCGCCCTTCGACGTTGAGCAGGATCTGCATCACCCCGGCCATCGCCACCAGCGCCAGCAAGGCGGTGACCACCGTGCCCAACAGCGGCGGCGGCGAAGCAGACCGGACGGCGCGCCAGGCGTCGCCGAAGAACGGTATCTGGTCGCGGAGTACTACCAGCACCACCACAACCAGAACGACCGGGGCGAGCCAGCGCAGCCAGGTCCTAGCGTTCAAGTTCTTTCTTCTTCAGCTGCTCGAGGGCGCGGCGCTGCTCGATGTCGCGCATGAGTTCGCTAAACGGCACCAGCGTCGCGTCCTCTTCGACGGAGACGCCGGCGCGGCCGGGCAGGGTGTCAACGACCATGTGCTCGATGGGGGTTTCGGTGGGTGGTGTCGTCGATACGCCAGAGCCCTCGCCGAGCGCACCCGCGGCACGTTTGACCCAGCGCGGCGTCCACCAGTTGTCCTCGCGCAGCAGGTGCATGACACCCGGCACGAGCAGGAGGCGGATGATTGTCGCGTCGAGGGCGAGCGAGAAGATCATGCCGTAGGCGATGTACTTCATCATCACAATGTCCGACAGGGCGAACGCGGCGGCGACCACGATCATGATGGCGGCCGCAGCGGTGATGATGCCACCGGTATGGGCGGTGCCGTCCTTGATGGCGTCGTCGGTACGTGCACCGTCCTGGCGTGCCTCCACCATGCGGGAGACCAGGAACACTTCGTAGTCGGTGGATAGGCCGTAGAGGATGGCGACGATGAGCACCAGGATCGGGCTCATCAGCGGACCCGGCGTGAAGTTGAGCAGCCCGGCGCCGAGCCCGTCGACGAACACGGCGGTGAGGAAGCCGAGGGTGGCGCCGATGCCGAGGATGTTCATGATCACGGCCTTTGCTGGCAGGATCAGCGACCCGAACACGAGCGCCATGAGCAGGAACGTCGCGAGCACCATGTAAACGCCCATCCACGGCAGGCGCTCCAGCAGCGCTTCGATGGATTCGACTTCCATGGCGGGGGTGCCGCCGACGTAGGTGGTTACGCCCTCCGGCACGTCAATCTGACGCAATTGCTTGACGACGTCCGCCCCACCGTCCCTGTTCTCCAACGGCGCCGACAGCACCGTGATGTCGCCTTCGGTGGGGTAGTCGGGCTTGAGCGGGCGGGTGAAGCCGTCGATCTCGCGGGTCTGCATGACGATCTGGCCGAGCTGCGCGTTGTCGGCGCCCTGGACCACGAGTTTCACCGGGTCGGTGCGGAAGGCGGGGAACTCTTCGTTGAACTCGTCCTGCGCTTGGCGGGTGACCTGGTTGGGCGGCAGGTAGGTTTCGTTGATGCCGCCGAACGCGATGCCGACAATCGGCACGGTTAGGGCGATGAGTAGCGCCGCCACCCCGACGACAACGGGGCGGGCGTGGCGCATCGCCCAGGCGGGGATCTTGTACCAGACCGTATCTTCCATGCTGCGCTCTTTGCGACGACGCACGGACAACAGGTCGATCCTGGGCCCCAGCATGCTAAATAGCGCCGGCAGCACCGCCACCGAAATCACCGCGGCGAGCACCACCGCGCTGATCGCGCCGTAGGCCACCGATTTGAGGAAGGCCTGCGGGAACATAAGCAGGCCGGACAGCGCGACGCCGACCATGAGGGCGGAGAAGAACACCGTCTTGCCGGCCGTGTTGGTGGTCACGGCGACGGCCTCTTCGGTGTCCAGGCCGCGGTCGAGTTCCTCGCGGAAGCGCGACACCATGAACAGCCCGTAGTCGATGGCCAGGCCCAGGCCGAGCAGCGTAATGATCGACTGGGAGAAAATATTGACCTGCTGGAACTGCGCCAGCACCGCCAACAGTGACAGGGAGCCGATGATGGACAGGATGCCCACGATCAACGGCATCGCAGCGGCCACCACGCCGCCGAACACAAACAGCAGGATGATGGCAACGAACACCAGGCCGATCTTTTCGGCACGTGCGATGTCGTCGGCCATGCCGGTGTCCAACGCGTCGGCCACGGCGGTGGCGCCGGCGATCTGGGCGGTGCCGCCAGGGACCTCCAGCGCCTCGAGCGCGGGCTGGATGGTGCGGAAGTCCTTCAGCGTCTGCTCGCCGTCGCCCTTCAGCCCGATCGCGGCGAACGCCTTGGTGTGATCGGCGTTGACCAGTTGCGGGTTGGGACGCTCGAAGTAACTGGTGATGTGCGCGATCTGGTTAGGGTGCTGCGCCTTGAGCTCCCCCAACTGCGCATTCACCTTATCGACGACCTCCGGCCTGTCCACCCCATCCGGCGCCGTCACCAGCAGGATCACATCGCCGGAGTTGTCGCGGCCGAACGTGTCGTATTCGATCTGCGCCGCCGTCGTCGAATCCGCGCCCGGGTCTTCCCAGCCTTCTTGGGAGAGGCGGTCGGCGAGTTTGGATCCGAACAGCACTTGCATCAGCAGGATCAGCGCGATGACGATGACCGGGATGATGCGGCGGTGGCGGTAGGCGAAGTGGCCCCACTTGTAAAACACGGCGGGCTCCTAGTCTTTCGGGTTGTGCAAAAGCGCCTTGAGCGGGCGGAACGGCTGCAGCCAGGCGCCTTCCTCCGGCAGTTTGTCCAGGTGGACGCGCGGTAGCGGGTTTTGGAACACGCCCGGGATGTCTTCGAGGTCCACGAAGGTGACGTCGGGGGAGTTCACGGCCCAGGAGGCGTGTTCGTGGAAGCCGAGGACGGTGACGGGGATGTTGTCGTCGATAAGTTCTTGCAGGAGTTCTTGGAAGTTCTGCCCGTCTGCGGATGCGACGACAACGCCTTGGAGCACGCCTTCTTCTCGACGACGCTCTATGTGGTCGATCATGTCACCGTCCACATCCGAGTCTTCCTCGCTCTTCGGCTTAGCAAAGACGGCGAAACCGACGTTGCGCAGCGCCTCCACCCACGGGCGGATCGAGTCTGCGCCGGCGGGGGAGACGTTGGTGAACACGGTGGCTTCCGGCTCGACGTCGTAGCCGAGTTCGTCGGAGCGGTCGGCGGCGAGGTCGATGAGCCAGCGGCCGATGGCGTCGAAACGCGGACGGTGCGCCGCAGTCGGGCGGCCACCCAGGATCGCGCCGAGGCCCATGTCCAGGTTCGGGGCGTCCCACACCAGCAGGTAGCTCTCCGGCCCGGCCGGCGCGCCCGGGGTGTAGGGGTGGGTCATTGCCTGCAGGTCCATTACTTCTTCTCCCACAGGTACTCGCGGATCACGTGATCCTTGTCCAGACCCTTGCCTTCGAACTTGGTGATCACCTGGCGGTCCGTCAGCATCGGCGCCTCGTCCCACGGCCAGCCCTTGTACTCCAGCATGGGCTCCACATTGACTAGTTCGTCGATCCACTCGGCGTAACCCGCGTGGTCGGTGGCCACGTGCAGCACGCCGCCCGGCTTCAGACGCGTAGCGATGAGGTTGAGGGTGCCGGACTGGATGATGCGGCGCTTGTGGTGGCGCGCCTTCGGCCACGGGTCCGGGAAGAAGATGCGCACACCGTCGAGGGATTCCTCGCCGAACATGCGGGCCAGGACCTCCACGCCGTCGCCGCGCACCATGCGAATGTTATCGATGTCGCCGCGCACCACCGCGCCCAGCAACTTCGCCAGACCCGGCTTGTACAGCTCCACGGCAACCACGTTGGTGTCCGCCTCCAGCGGAGCCATCGCCGCGGTGGACGTGCCGGTGCCGGAGCCGATCTCCACGATGGTGGGGTGGCCGGTGCGGCCAAACCAGTCGTCGATATCAATGCGCTCGTCCGACCCCTCCGCCAGCACCTTGCCCAGGCGCGGCCAATGCTCGTTGAACAGAGCCTCCTGGTTATCGGTCAGCGTGCCGCGACGAAACGTCACGGACCCCAAACGCGGGTAATCCAGGCCGGTTTCAAAATCAGTTTGCAATGGGCGGCCAGCGGGCAACTCGCCCGTGCCCGACCGCGTGTTTTCAGAATTATTCATCGTGTTTATTGTCCATATGAACAGGTCAAACGCAAGTGTCCCGGCGAGGGGTGAGGGGCCGGGTTGTCACCCCCGTGTCGTCGATACGCATGCACCCCTGTCGGGGGTAGCGCGTTACCCCCGCCCAAAGTATTATGAGTGCTCGGGCGTACTGGTTATATCCACTATGCTGTGGAAGTGCCCAAGGTTTGGCTTGAAGAACACACATTTCGATACTCTTGGGACAAAACGCAACGATTATTGGGGTTGCCGTGCGCCACGCACTGGCAATAACCAGTTACACAAGGAGTGCACATGACCGCCGAAGTCAAGCGACTGGAGGGCCAAGCGCCCACCGACAACGAACACCTCATCGACTGGATTAACGAAGCCGTCGACCTGTTCGAGCCGGAGAAGGTGGTCTTCGCAGACGGCTCCGACGAGGAATGGAACCGCCTGGCCGACGAACTCGTCACCGCCGGCACGCTCATCAAACTCAATGAGGAAAAGCGCCCCAACTCCTACTTGGCGCGCTCCAACCCCTCCGACGTCGCCCGCGTCGAGTCCCGCACCTTCATCGCCACCGAAAACGAAGAAGATGCCGGCCCGACCAACAACTGGATGAAGCCCGAAGCGCTCAAGGAAGAAATGCTCGAGCACTTCGCCGGATCCATGCGTGGCCGCACCATGTACGTTGTCCCGTTCTGCATGGGCCCGATCTCCGACCCGGACCCGAAGCTCGGCGTGCAGCTCACCGACTCCGCTTACGTGGTTATGTCCATGCGCATCATGACCCGCATGGGCACCCAGGCGCTGGACAAGATCCAGGGTGACAACTTCGTCCACTGCCTCCACTCCGTCGGCGCCCCGCTCGAGCCGGGTCAGGAAGACGTGGCGTGGCCGTGCAACGACACGAAGTACATTTCCCAGTTCCCAGAGACCAAGGAAATCTGGTCCTACGGCTCCGGCTACGGCGGCAACGCCATCCTGGCCAAGAAGTGCTACGCCCTGCGCATCGCCTCTGTGATGGGGAAGGAAGAGGGCTGGATGGCTGAGCACATGCTTATCCTGAAGCTCACCAACCCGGAGGGTAAGAAGTACCACGTTGCCGCTGCATTCCCGTCCGCTTGCGGCAAGACCAACCTGGCCATGCTCACCCCGACCCTGCCGGGCTGGGAGGCAGAGGTTGTTGGCGACGACATTGCGTGGATGAAGCTGCGCGAAGACGGCCTATACGCCGTCAACCCGGAGAACGGTTTCTTCGGCGTCGCGCCGGGCACCAACTACGCCTCTAACCCGATCGCCATGAAGAGCATGGAGCCGGGCAATGTGCTGTTCACCAACGTTGCTCTTACCGACGACGGCGACGTCTGGTGGGAAGGCATGGACGGCGAAAAGCCGGCGCACCTGATCGACTGGCGCGGCGAGGACTGGAACCCGGACTCCACCAGCAAGGCCGCCCACCCGAACTCCCGCTACTGCGTGGCCATCGAGCAGTGCCCGACCGCAGCGCCGGAGTTCGAGGACTGGCAGGGTGTGAAGATCGATGCCATCCTCTTCGGTGGCCGCCGCCCCGACACCGTCCCGCTGGTCACCCAGGCGCACGACTGGGAGCATGGCACCATGATCGGCGCGATGCTCTCCTCCGGCCAGACCGCAGCCTCTGCCGAGGCGAACGTCGGCTCCCTGCGCCACGACCCGATGGCAATGCTGCCGTTCATGGGCTACAACGTGGGCGACTACTTCCAGCACTGGCTCGACATGGGTAAGAAGGGCGGCGACCGCATGCCGTCGATCTTCCTGGTCAACTGGTTCCGCCGCGGCGAAGACGGCCGCTTCCTGTGGCCGGGCTTCGGCGAGAACTCCCGTGTGCTCAAGTGGGTCATCGACCGCATTGAGGGCAACGTCGAGGCCGAAGAGTCCGTCGTTGGCTACACCGCCCGCGCCGAGGACCTGGACCTCGACGGCCTGGACACCCCGATCGAGGACGTCCGCGAGGCACTCACCGCCGATCCGGAGCTGTGGAAGGAAGACGTCGCGGATTCCCGCCGTTACCTCGAGAGCCTCGGCTCCCGCATTCCGGAGGAGATCTTCGACCAGTTGAAGAAGCTCGACGAGCGCATCCACGCCGCGAAGTAACCCCTTGCCCGCCCACGGGGTGATGCTGTAACATCGCCCGTGGAAAACTTCAGACAAGATCTGTTGTTAATTTTGCAGGATGCCCGCCGCGAGGCGGGCATTTTGTTATGCTCACGGCATGGTGGGTGAAATGCTTGGGGGATTGAGTGACGCTCGTGTTCGGTCATATCGCATGGTTATCGTGGGGGAGACTGGGAGAAGCGCAGACAGCATCTCTGATCGCTCAGTTCAATCCTTGTATCTGTGGCAAAGTGCAATTGCTTCGGCTTGGTATGAGGCGCTTTCGGTCTTCGAGCCTGTGCTGAGAAATCGTATTGACGCATCTTTAAGGTCGTGGAACCAAGCGCAAAGCAGTACTGAAGATTGGTTTGAGAACCCGGCTCGTCCACTTAGAAAAGTAGTGGAGCGCATGGCAACGGACGCACGGAATGCAGCGGAACGTAGCGCTCGGCGCAGACCTCGGAATCATCCCCGATTTAAGGCTCCGGTGACATTGGATGACAGGGTTTCGCAGCTCTCGTTTGGGAATCTAAGTGCTCTTTTCCCGTTGCATCCGCCGGCCAATCGTGCGGATTTCGCGACAGGATTTTCAGCAAAAGAGAATCTTTGGATTCATGCACTGGTGAGTGGTTTCCCAGGGTTGACATCGAAGCTTGTTGAAAGGCACCGCTCGAGCATTTCACCTCCAGTTCCCGCCCAAGTTGAGGATGGGTATGCGGTGGCGGTTGCTTTAGAACAGTTGCGTCGGCTCCGGAACCGTGTAAGCCACCAGGAACAGATTCTTAACGTTGACCACCAGGAACGGTTGGCGGACATGTATGCCTTGGCGCATGCAATGTCTCCCCAAACACTCGGTGTGATGAAGAAGATGGATCGAATACAGCGCACTCTGCTGTTGAGGCCCCAGTATTAGCCGCGCAGGACGAGGACGAGGTTTGAGACGGCGAACTCGCGCAGCACCGGCACGCGGGTGACCCACCACGCCCACGCTGGGTGGTAGCGGGGGAAGGCGGCGGCGAGGCGTCCGGTGGCTTCGGCCCATTCGAGGCCTTCGCGTGCGGAGACGGAGAAGAGTGTTTCGCCGAAGCGGTTCTTCGGTTCGTGCCCGTGCACTTTTGCGTATCGACGACGCGCCCACCGACCTCCCACATAATGCTGCCAAAGCCCCGTTTCGTGCCCGCCGAATGGCCCGAGCCACACCGTGTAGCTGAGCACCACAAGCCCGCCGGGTTTGGCTACGCGTAGCATTTCTTCGCCCATGGTCTGCCAGTTCGGGATGTGCTCGGCGACGTTGGAGGAGTACACGACGTCGAAGGAGTCGTCGGCAAATGGCAGGGCTGCGCCGTCGCCGCGTACGGAGCCAAACCCGGACAGGCCGGCGGCGGACAGCTCGGACACGCTGGGCTCTAGACCGACGTAGAAGCAGTCTGCGAATGCTTCGGCGAAGTAGCCGGGTCCCCCGCCGACGTCGAGGACGGATTGGTTGGTGATGGGAGGTAGGGAAAGGTCGTTGGCGAGGGCGTCGATAAGCATGCGCGTATCGCGCGCGAGGGAGGAGTAGAACACGCGCGGGCGGAACTGCTCGTAGGGGAACGAGCGCAGCAGCCGCAGTGAGCGGCGGAGCGTGGCCATCCGGCGGGTGTGGTGCATTCGCGCAATGTTAGCACTGTAGCAACCGTGCTACGCTCCGGCGTATGGCACATCCGGAATGGGACGAATCGCTGGTGGAGCGCAGGATCTCCCAGCGCGAGCTGCGCAATGATTCGGCGAAGATCCTGCGTGAGGTGCGTGCAGGGCGCAGTTTCGTGGTGACGAACAACGGCGAGCCGGTCGGGCGCCTGATGCCTCTCGACGACCCGCAGCCACGCCTGGCCATTACCCGTCCGGCGACCCGGGTGGGTGGTTGGCTCGACCTTCCGGTACCGCAGGTGGAGGGCGAGTCGCTGGCGGATGCGCTCGACGATATGCGCGCGGACAGGTACTGACATGCGCAGGGTGTACGCCGACACGTCGGCGATGGGCTGTCTGCTCAAGTTGGAGCCGCACACGCACGCGATGCGGCTGTGGCTCGAGGCAGGCGAATACGAGGTGGTGTCGTCGGACTTGTTGGAGATTGAGCTGCGGCGCTTGGCGGTGCGCCTCGGCCGGCCGCAGGGGGAGGCCACGATGATCTTGCGGGGAATTTCGATCGCGGAACTTGGCCGAGGGACGCTGCGGGCTGCGAGTATGTTGCCGATGCCGTATTTGCGTACGTTGGATGCGATTCACTTACAGGCTGCGTTGGATGTGGAGGCGGATGCGGTGTTGACGTACGACGACAGGCTCGCCGAGGCCGCCCGTGAAGTTGGGCTCGAGGTCATTGCGCCGTGAAGGTGTTGTTGTTGTGTTGGCGCGACTCCACCCACCCGCAGGGCGGCGGCTCGGAGCGCTATCTGGAGCGCGTTGGGGAGTACTTGGCGGCCCAGGGCCACGAGGTGGTGTATCGGACGGCGAAGCATACGGATGCGCCGCGGCGGTCACGCCGAAACGGGGTGCGCTACGAGCGTGCCGGCGGGAAGTTCAGTGTGTACCTGGCGGCGCCGTTGTCTATCTGGCGCAACCGGCCGGATGTGGTGGTGGATACGCAGAACGGCATTCCGTTTTTCGCCCGCTTGTTTACGCGCAGGCCGGTGGTGTTGCTGACGCATCATTGTCATAAGGAGCAGTGGCCGGTGGCGGGTCCGGTCATTGGCCGGTTGGGGTGGTTTTTGGAGTCGAAGGTGGCGCCGCGGGTGTATCGGGGGGCGCGGTATGTGACGGTGTCGGAGGCGTCGAGAAGCGATTTGGTGGCGCTTGGCGTGCGCGAGGGTGACATCGAGATCGTGGAGAATGGCGTGGATCCGGTGCCTGCGCATGTGCCCTCGCTTTACGACGACCACCGCACCCACCTGCTCACCCTCTCTCGGCTGGTGCCGCACAAGCGGATCGAGGAGGCGATCGACGCGGCGGCGCGCATCCCGGGCGCGGTGCTGGATGTGGTCGGTTCGGGCTGGTGGGAAGACGAGCTGCGGGCCTACGCGCAGGGGCGTGGCGACGTGGTGTTCCACGGGCATGTGTCTGAGCCGTACAAGCACGCGTTGCTGGAGCGCGCGGACGTGCATCTGTTGCCGTCGCGGAAGGAAGGCTGGGGTATTGCGGTGATTGAGGCCGCGCAGCATGGTGTGCCCACGGTGGCGTACGCGTCGGCGGGTGGGGTGGCGGATTCGATCCGCGACGGCGAAACCGGCCGGCTCGTCCAGGATGGGGACGACTTCGCCGAGGCAACCCGAGAAACACTTGAGCGCCGCGCCGAGCTGGCGGGCAATGCCAGGCGGTGGGCGCAGCGCTTTTCGTGGGAGGAGACCGGCCGTAGGTTCGCGGCCGTGCTCGCGGGAGTTACTGGCAGAACTTAGATGAGCTGGGTGGTCCAGTTCAGCTGTTGGATCTTGGTGTCCAGTTCGCGGTAGGCCTTGGAGGCGTTGTCGGCCATCTCGCGGAGCGATTTCACGTCGATGGTGGGCACGAAGCGCACCTCGGAGCGGGAGTAGCGGGCGTTGGTCATGGTGCCGGCGTCGGCAACTGCGGCGTAGAGGCGGCGGGAGCGCAGGAGGGCGTCGCGGCGCGCGATGGCGTCGGTAAGCGTGGCGCCTTCGAAGGCGGTCTGCGCGTTGGTGTGGTTGATGCGGCGCACTAGCGTCTCAATCTCTTGGAGCAGCCCGGCGGCTTCTTTGAGCAGTTCGGCGGGGTCCTCGACGGGCGTGTCGCCTTCTTGGATCATCGCGCCCTGGACGAGGCGTTCCTGCAGTTTGTTCAGGCGGTCTTGCGCCTCGGCGCGGCGTGCGAGTGCTTCTGCGAGCAGCATGGGTGCCTCCTTGAAAGTTCTGTCCCCGTTCCCAACCCTCACGAAAGTGTCCGGGTCACCCCCAACGTCGCGGTAGTAAATGGTGCTCGGTGCAACCCTGTGGTGGGGGTTGTGCCCGTGTGCGTCGTGCAGGCCGCATGCGTTGTGCGTGTGAGCGGAATCGAACCGCTTCAGCCTTGATACGGCCACAAGGCGCCGGTGTGTGCTCCCTTTTCCCCGGGCGCGTGGGGTTGACGTTCGCTGGGTGCCGGTGTGCTTTCGCTACCGACAGTGTTAGGTGTCGAACATAGCAAAATGCCCAACCGCTGCAAAGGGGTTGGGCGTTGGGGTTTGCTGTGAGTTATGCGGCGGCCTGTGGGAAGAGTTCGCCGTCGCGGAGTCGGTCGCGCATTTCTGCTTCGACGAGGACGGGGATGAAGTCTTCGACGGTTGCGGTGCGCTTGTGTGCGCGGACGACGGCGTCGAAGGCGTCGTTGATCTCGAGTGCGTCGTACTGTCCGGCGAACTCGACGAGCAGGTCCTCGCGGATGTTACGCAGGGCGCGCTCGCGGATGATGCTGAAATCGATGTTGTTGTTGGCCACGGCTATACCTCCTTGATTCTGCGGTGCGTAACCTTTTGTTCATCTGGAGTTCACTTTAACCGCACAACACAATTCATGCAAGCTTTCAATCATGGGAGGTTCCAACTATCGGTTGCGGCGCAGCGTTGCTGGCACCGCGAGCCACAGCGCGAACAGTGCGATCCCCGCAGGTGGCAGCGGGTTCGCGGGCGCTTGCGTATCGACGACCCGCCCATCCGAATGCACAACCACCCCGATACCCATCTCGTGCAGCGCATCGGTGTCGTCGATGGCCGCTTGGGCCGCGATCCAGCGCGGTGACGGAGGGTCTACGACGACGCCGTCGACGGTAAGCGCGCCGGATTCGACCACGTTCATGGCTTTGGGGGCGGGGTCGACGGTGGGGTGGTCGTCGATAAGCATCAGCGTCGGGCGGGATTCAAAGAGGACGTCGCGGCCGTGGTGGTTGATGGCGGGGACCTCGACGGTGGTGGGGGTGAGCGCGACGACGGCGACGGGCGCGTCGGGGACCTGCAGGAGCGCGAAGGTGAGACCGGCGAGGGCGCGGCGGGCGCTTAATGCGCCGGCGGCGGCGACGAAGGCGGGGATGGTGAGGATGAGCCACTTTTGGCCGTCGCGAAGCAGGCCGGCCCCGGGGACGTGCGTGACCACCGGCCCCAGCAGGCCCGCCCAGGATGCGAGCGCGATGCAGAAGCCGATCCCGGCGAGCACGAGGAGGCGGCGGGGTACCTCGCGCCACGCCAGCACAAGCAGCACGAACAGGGCGATGCCGAACAGGGCGAAGCCGGCCTCGCGGGAGGCGGGCACGGCGTGGGCGTTCCAGATCCCGCCAAGGCCCAGCATCGCGCCGAGGGTGCCAGTGTGCCCTTCGGCGCGCGGGGCGAATACCTCCGCGGAGAGAGCCGAGGAGGTGCCGCCCGTCCCGGCGAAGATGCCGGCGACCACCCAGGGAGCACAGGTCAGCACGGTGGTCAGGGGGCTGCGGGCCACGCACGCGGCGGCGATCGCACCGGTCGGTGTCAGTGACGCCAACCAGTGCGCAAGCCCCGACAGTGGGTGCACGCCCAGCGCCACCAGTGGCAGCAGCCAGGCCGCGGCGGCGAGCGACCACTGGCCCTGCAGCAGCCGTTCCACGACGAACGGGTTCCACACCGCTACCGTCATCGCCGCCGCTTGGCCGAGCGGGGTGTGGCCGAGTTTCCACCCCGACCACGCGGCGGCAGCGGCGGCGGAAACCATAACCACGCGCAGGAACAGCACCGGGTAGGGCAGGATGCCCAGCAACGCGTCTTGGGGGACGTTGCGGGCGGGCAGGTCACCCCACCCCAACGACGCGCGGGTCAGCGACATCGAGTCGAAGACCATCATGTCCCGCAGCGCGAATGCCTCCCCCGGGACCAGAAACGGCCAGGTCAGCGCCAGAACCAAAAGGGCGCCGTAAAAAAGCGCCCACCACCTGCTAGCGGCGGCGCGCATAGGCCACCAGGCCAACGATGAACGCTGCGGCCGCGATGAACCGGGTCAGCACCGCCATGACTTGCAGGCCGCGCAGCCAGGCCACGTCGCGGCGCGCGGCGTCGACTGCGGCGGCCTTGGTCTCCTCCGCAAGCACCCACTGCTCAGGCGGACAATCCCAGACCTCATCCAGGATGCGCCCGGTGCGGCGCTCGACGTCGACGGTGCGCACGCAATCGTTGGACAGGGCAGCGGTGTACTTATAGGTCTGGATGCCACGCACGTTGCCGGGGCCGACATAATCCATCGGCACGTCTTGGCCGGAGGTGGTGTCGAACAGTGGGTAGGTGCGCCGTTCCGGCTGGTAGGGCAGCAGCGGGCCGAGCCCGGCGCGGCCTTTGGCGGGGAAGGTCGTGGAGGGGTCGATAAGAAAACTGTCTACGACATCGCCGTCGATGGCCACCTCGGCCAGCAAGGATTTGGGCTGTTTGGTCAGGGTGACGGTGCGGGAGCGGGCGTCGTCGAAAAGCATGATGCTCTCGCCGGGCTGCAGGGTGCGCTGCTTTGCAATCAAGATGGGGGAGGCGATGTTGAGCGCGGCGCAGACGACAATGATGCCCAGGCAGATGGCTAATCGACGACGCAGGTTCACCCGCCTAACCCTACCGGGCGACTAGACTTTGCCCATCGTGAATCCAAGACCCGCTGTGTTGCCCGAGCTCGACGGCCTGCGCGCCGTGGCCGCGTACGGCATTGTGGCCACGCACGTCGCCTTTCAGACGGGGACTGGCTCGGCGGTGTTGGAGCGCTTTGACTACTTCGTGGCGGTGTTCTTTGCGCTGTCGGCGTTTTTGCTGGCGCGCGGTGGGATGCGGCCGGGCTACTACTCGCGGCGTGTTGCTCGCCTGGTGCCGGCGTATGTGGTGTGCGTGGCGGTGGTGCTGCTTGCGCTGCCGCCGCTCGCGGGGGTCAGCGCAACGCAGGTGGTGGCGAATGTGCTGTTGGTGCAGGTCTATGTGCCGCATGCGCTTATCGACGGCCTCACCCAAATGTGGTCCCTGTGCATCGAAGTCGCCTTCTACATCGTGTTGCCGCTGTACCTGCGGCTGGGCACCCGTGGGCGGCGCGTGGCGCTGGTGCTGGCCGCGGCGGTCGGGTTCGTGTGGCCGTGGGCAGTCTCGGGTATAGCGGACCCGGCGGTGCTGAACCTGCAGATCTGGCCGCCGTCCTACGCGCTGTGGTTCGGGGTCGGGTTGGTGCTCGCCGAGCTGGAGCGCGCCGGGGTGCGCTACGCAGGACCCCGCTGGCCGTTCGTGGTGTTGGCACTGCCGGTGGCGTGGGTGGCGGGCGTGATCGGCCCGCGCGGCCTGGAGCACCCGAGCCCGCTGGAATTTAACGTGCGGGTGGTACTCGGCGCGGTGTTCGCCGCCCTGCTCGTGGCGCCCTTTGCGCTGGGGCAGAGGTTTGAGGGGACGGTGTTGTCGTCGAAAAGTATGCGCACACTCGGCCACTGGTCCTACTCGGTGTTTTTGTGGCACATGGCGGTGCTGTACTTCGTGTTCCCCATACTCGGCGTGCCCATGTTTTCGGGGCACTTCTTGCTGATCTTTGCGACGACCACCCTGCTGAGCACCGCCGTTTCCTACATCTCTTACGAACTGGTGGAGGTACCCGGCGCGCGGCTGATCAGGCAGGCCACGGCGAAGCAGGCGGCGAGTATGAGGAAGGTCGACGAGCCGGCGTAGTTCGCCGCCGGCCAGGGCGCACGTGCAAGCACGAGCCCACACACGGTCATGGTGGCGGCGGCCAGGTGCGGCATCGGGATCACGGTGAAGCGGCGCACCAGCCACGCGAGTACGACGGCGGCCGCGCCGGGCAGGGGAGCGGCGGCGATGACAGCCAGGCCCGGCAGCCAGTTCGCGCCGGGCGGGGGCGTGAAGCGTTCGAAGCGGCGCCACGGCACCCACAGGCACCGGGCGGTGACCAGCAGGCTCAGCAGGGTGCCGGCGACGAGCGAGTACCGGTAGGCGCCGTCGCCGGTGAAGAACATTTCAAACTCGTCGGCGGACACGTCGGCGGGAATGCTGTCGGGGACGCGGAAGGCCTGAGCGTTGGCGTCGATACGCATTGGCTCCAGTGGGACGCCGCCGAGGGTGGCGCGCAGGCCTTCGTTGAACGCGCGGGTGGTCAGGATCATGCGCTCGCCGGTGTGGTTGGGCAGCGGCGCGCGCGAGAGCATCACGGTTTCGGCGCGGGTGACAATCTCATGCGTGCCGGCCTCGAGGAACACGCGGCCGACGTGGCGCTCGCCGTTGATCGTCGCGGGTTGAGAGAGCACCCACTCGCTGTCCACGGCGGTAGTGAAGCGGCGCTGGATGACATCGGTGTCGGGGAAGCGGCGCTGGAAGAAGTAGCGGTCGGCGGTGCCGGGGACCTCCACGATGCGACGGATGCCGGCGTCGAGTTCGCGGATGCCCACCGGTTCGGTCAGTTCCAGGCGGGTGGCGTCGCCGCGGGTCAGGCGGCGCGGCTGGTCCTTGACCAGGGTGACGTCGCGGCAATTGTCGTGCCCGTCGCAGAGTTGCACGGTGGTGTCCGCGGTGGAAGTGATGGTGACGTGCTCCTGCTGAGATTGAAATTCGATCCAGGCGTCGCGGTCGCCGGGCGCAGGCCACCAGGCTGTCTCATCCAAGCCGTCGAAGGCGGCGGTGATCGACTTCGCAGGGTCCGGCCCACCGAAAGCACCGGCGTCCGCGGCCGACGACGACGCGCGGGCGAAGCCGTCCATGCCCACCCCAACACGCGTGCCGGCGGACGGGTAGTCCTTCACGCGGTTGCGCACGGTGGTGTCCTCGGATTCGTCGGCAAGGTGGCCCGATTGCCCGTGGATGGTGCCGTAGTTGCGCACCGCCAGCGCCGGGGTATCCGTAACAATATCGGCGGGGGCGCTTGCGTCCCCGCTGGTCAGGCGCGCCGGGAAGTAGCCGAGTTCGCGCCACAACAGCGCGAGGACCTCGCCGCCGCCGTCGACGGCAATCGGCGCGCGGTCGGTGTCCATGATGTCCGCGTGTGGGTCCAGCAGGAAGATATCCACCTCCCCAAAGCTCGCGTCCGGCTCGCCCAGGTTCGGCGTGACGGGCTGGCGCTCCAGGTCGCGGCGCACCACCACCGCGCCCACGCCGATAGAGCGCAGCGCCTGCTGATCTGCGACCGCCACCTGCCCGTCTAGCCCACGAATCGCCTCCGGATCCACCAGCGGCACCGCATCGCGGAAGGCAAAGCGCGTGCTGGTCAGGGCCTGGATCGGCTCGTCGCGCGTCCACCCCCAATGCTGGCGCGCAAAGGACGAGGCAGGCACCACCAATGTGCGCGTGCCCGCAGCGTGCTCCTCCAACCACGAACCTGCCGCCACCCAGTCTTCGGAGACCTCCGACCAGGTGCCCTCCGGCAGCAGGCGCAACGACCAGGCGGGCGCGAGCGCCACCGCAGCCGCCACCGCCACCCCAACCGCCTGCGGGCGACGCACGTGCGAAGCCACAAACCCCACCCCGAGCACTAACGGAAGCCGGACCAGCGGGTCGAACTTGTGGAGATTGCGCAGCGGGGCGAGGGTGTCGTCGTAAAGCGGTGCAAGCATTGGCGAGGACCCCAGCACCACAAACCCCACCACAAACACCGCAACGAGCGGCCCGCGCCACGGCATGTCGCGGCGGGCCAGGCCGGCCAGGCCGAACGCGGCGATCAGGCAGGTGGCGATGATGAACACCGGCTCCGCAACCAACAGGTGGCCGGAGGCGCGCTCCGTGTCCACGAACGGGGTCCAGCTGGTGGTGCCGCGCAGGATCTCCACCGGGTTGAGCCACGCGGTGGTCACATGCGCGGACTCGATGAAGTCTGTAAACGGCGGCGAATACATGCCCAGCACCAGAAGCGGGCCGATCCACCACGCCGACACCAACACCGCACTCAGCGTGAAGCGTGCGGCCTCGCGGAAGCGGCGCAGCGCCACCAGCAGCACAAACGCCGGCAGGCACGCCGCGATGGTCGCCGTCGCGTTGACCGCACCCATGCACGCCACCGCCACCACAGCCGGCGCCACCTGGGGACGACGCTGCACCAGCGGCACCAACGTCCACGGCACCAACGCCACCGGCCAGGCCTCCGAAGAAATCGCCGTCAGCGTGGTCAAAATCCTTGGGCTCAACGCGTACAGCAACGCCGCGAGCACCGGCGGCCACGTACCCGTGATCCCGATGCGACGCGCCAGCACCAACGTGCCCGAATACGCCACACCCAGCAACAACGCCCACCACGCACGCTGCGTCAACCAGTCCGGCAACCACCCAAACAACCAGAAAAACGCGCCCTGCGGAAACAGGTACCCGTACGCCTGGTTTTGCACCTGGCCTAGCGGAAACTCATCCGTGTACGCCTGCGTCGCCCGCGCCAAAAACCGCGCCGGGTTGGCAACGAGATCAAACTTGGTGTCGGCCGCGACCTGTCCCGGCGGCTGCGCCAGCGCAAGCAGGGTCAGGACCAGCCACCCAAGAACATGGGCGCTTCTCGACGACCCCACCCAGCCCTACTTCCGCGAGCCGTACTCCGGCCCGCCAAGCACCGCATCATCAGCGGAAACAGCCGTATTCTCCGGCACCGTCGACTGGCCCGACGCCGCCGCGATACCCAGCACACCAACCACACCGAGCACAATGCCAACGACGGCGCTCGCCACGACAGGGGACGCGGCGTGGCGCTTCAGCGGCTCGGGGAGGTCAACGGTATGGGACATGTCGGAAAAGGCTACCAGCAGCGAGTAGAGTAGGGGCGTTTTTACACGCCACAAAGGGGCCACAAAGGGGTCAGTCACATGCGGAATCGAGCCTTCGGCGCACGCGCAGCGCACGCCACGCGCGCCGTTGCGCTCGCGGCGTGCGTTGCGCTTGCCGCGTGTAGCGCCCCCGAGCCCGCGGAGGAAGCCACCCCGACCCCAGAAGCGGTGACGGAGCCGTCGACGGTGCGGGAGGGTGGGGTCGTCGATAAGCAAGAAGCTCCTGCACTGTTAAGCCCCGCGCAACAGCGCGTGCCCGAGGATCTGCGGGCGCGGGTGGCGTCGCTGATGGTGGTTGGCGTGGCGAACTATGAGCAGGCGCGGGTGGCGCTCGACCAGGGTGTCGGCGGGCTGATCATTCCGAGTTGGGCGGACCCGCGGCTGCTCACTGAACCGGGCCGCAACATCAATGCGCTGCGGGAACAGTACGAGAGGCCGTTTTCCGTCGCCATCGATTTTGAGGGCGGCCGGGTGCAGCGCCACACCAACGTGCTCGGCGAGTTCATGCCGCCGCGCGCGCTGGCCGGCACCCCGCCGGAGGTCATCCGCGGCACCGGTTGGGACATCGGCCGGTCTCTGCGCGCGCACGGCATCAACGTGGACTACGCGCCGCTGCTCGACCTCGACGTGGCCGACCTGGACGTTGTGGGCGATCGTGCCTTCCACGGCGACCCGGCCGAAGTTGTGCGGGTGGCCACGCTGTTCTCCCAGGGGCTCACCGACGCCCAGGTCACCCCCACCTTCAAACACTTCCCCGGCCACGGGCGCGCCTCCGGCGACACGCACCACCAACTCGCGGTCACTCCGCCGCTGAACCAGGTCCGCGACCTAGACATGCGCCCCTACGGCCCGCTGCTGAAGCAGTTCCCGCGCTCTAGCGTCATGATGGGCCACATGATCGTGCCGGGCCTTGGCCCCGACGGCGTGCCCAGCTCCATGAACCCCGAGGCCTACCGCGTGCTGCGCGAGGGCGACTACCCCGGCGGAGTGCCCTTCAACGGGGTCGTGGTCACCGATGACTTATCCGGCATGCGCGGCATCCTCGATTACGCGCCCACCCGCGACGCCGTCGCCCGCGCCATCGCCTCCGGCGCCGACCAGGCGCTGTGGTCCACGGGTAAGGATCTGCCCGCCATCATCGACCACGTCGTGTGGTGCGTACGCAACGGCTACATCGCCGAAGACCGCATCGATGAGGCAGCCACCCGCGTGCAGCAATTGCTTATCGACGACAACCTCTAACCCGCTTTTTCAAACATCTGCATTACCCTTGTTTGGGTGACTACGGTGAAGGCAACCTCGCACAAGGCGAGCAGCAAGGGACGCGGCGGCAAGATCGCGCTCGGTGTGCTGCTCGGCATCCTCGCCATCGCGCTTGCTGTGTACCTGGCGGATCTGGCGATGCACCGCGGCAACGTCCCGCGCGGGACCACCGTCGGCGGCGTGAACATCGGTGCGATGAAGCCGGACGAGGCTCGCGCGAAGCTCGAGGGTGAACTCGGCAGCGCTGCTGACAAGACCGTCGAGGTTCGCGCCGGCGACAAGACCGCCACGTTCGTGCCCGCGAAGTCCGGCCTGGACATCGACTACCAGGCCACCGTGGACGCCGCCGGCATCGAAACCGCCAACCCGATTACGCGCCTGCGCGGCCTGTTCACCACCCACGAGGTCGACGCGGTTCCGCGTATCGACGACACCGCCCTGAACCGCACCCTCGACCGCATCAGCGACGAACTGCACTTCGACCCCACCGACGGCACCATCCGCGTCGAAGCCGGCAAGGCCGAGACCACCAAGCCGATCAACGGCCAGAAGGTGGAGCGCGACCTGCTGCGCGAGGAGACCACCACCGGCTGGCTCAACCCGGACGGCATCGATGTGGATCCGACCTCCGTGCCGCCCGCCATCGACGACGCTGTGATGAGCGCCGCCATGGACGGCCCCGTGCGCGCCGCCTTGGACGGCCCGCTGACCGTCACCGGCACCGACAACCACAAGGCCGCCATCCCACAGGAGCGGCTTGGCGAGGTGGTTAGCTTCCCCAACGTCGACGGCAAGATCGCCCCGAAAGTGAACGTCGAAGCCGCGCAAGCCATCCTGGCCGAGCAGCTCGCCGAGACCGAAGTGGAGATGCAAAACGCCCGCGTGCTCACCGGCGGCGGCGTCGAACCCTCCGTCGACGGCACCGCTGTGGACTGGGAGAAAACCCTCGCCGGCTTCAACGACCGCGTCCTCGGATCCAAGGGGCGTTCCTGGGACGCCGACTACAAGCCGGTGCCCGCGGACTTCACCACCGAAGAGGCAAACAACGCCACCTTCAACGAAGTGGTCGGCTCGTTTACCACCGGCGGCTACTCGGGTGCTTCCGGCACCAACATCGCCCTGGTGGCCAACACGGTCAACGGCGCGATTGTGAACCCAGGGGAGACGTTCTCCCTCAACGGCTACACCGGCCCCCGCGGCACCGCCCAGGGCTACGTCGAATCCGGCATCATCCTCAACGGGCGTGCCGACACCGCCGTCGGCGGCGGCATCTCCCAGTTCGCCACCACCCTGTACAACGCGGCCTACTTCGCCGGCATGACTGACGTCGCCCACACCCCGCACTCCTACTACATCTCCCGCTACCCGGCCGGCCGCGAAGCCACCGTGTACGAAGGCGCCATCGACCTGCAGTTCCGCAACGACAGCCCCTACCCGGTGCGCATCGCCACCAACGTCGGCGGCGGCCAACTCACCGTCAGCCTCATGGGCGTGAATACGGTCAACGTGCAGTCCATCAACGGCGGCCGCTGGGCCCAGACCAGCCCGCAGCCGGTCAACGTGTCCGGCCCGAACTGCTCGCCGTCCGGCGGCGCACCCGGGTTCACCACCTCGGATACCCGCATTATCTACGACCTCGCCGGCAACGAACTCTCCCGTGAAACCCAGACCACCGTCTACGACCCGCAGCCCATCGTCCGCTGCGGGTAGGGGAGCGGGTGCCGCACCACTTGACACTAGACCGCTTGGTCTATATTGTGTCGTTTTGGATCAAGAAATCTGACGGATAAGGCCCCTCGGCTCGTCGATTAGCAACCGCGCTCATCGCGCACGGTGCTCCCGAGGGAAGATCCGCCGGCACGCGCAACCGCCGCGCCGGAAGAGCGATATTTCAAGGAGCACCATGTCTTTTGGCATGCCCACCGACTGGACCCCAGCCACCCTCAGCAGCATGGACGGGCTGACCTTTGCGTTTACGCTTGATGAGACGGGTGAGGTGGTCGTCGCAAAGTTTGATAGCGCTGTAGAAGGCCACGAATTCGTCGCCAACACCGGCGCGACATTCGACTACTCGCCAAGCGCCGCCGCCGTACGCGTTGGCGACGCCACCGTCCCACTCCCCAAACGCCCCGCCACCCGCCGCACCTGCACCTACCGCGAATGCGACCAACGCACCCGCGGCCACAACCAGCACTACATTCCCGTGCTGCGCGCCATGAACCAAAAATACGGCTGGTTCCCCATCGACATCCTCGCCCACGACGGCACCACGCTCACATTCCGCGTGAGCACACCACTTGGCGACGACACCATCACCGCCCACAACCACAACCCCGAAGACCTCGCACTCGCGCAGGAATACAACCCAGACTGGAAGATCCTGCGCTACACGGTTGATGGTGGCGGCTACCGCGCCATCCTGCTGTCGGATAAGCCCGTCACGGCGTGCACGACGAAAGCGTAAAAATTGAGGATTGGTGTGTTACTCCTCGTTCGTACCGTTCTTTGGCTAAGCGGTTAGCCTCCTTGCGGGTGATCCTCCCTCGGTCTTCAAGCGGCAGGAAGCCGTTGAACTCGATGAACGCATCGGTCTTCTCCAGCCACTCCGCCATATGAAGTAGTCCGTACCGCGAGGATCTTTAAGCTTTTCGGCGTTGAGTGCGAAGCCCTTTAGCACGTATTCCTGGAGTACTTCGTTTGCCCATCTCCGGAACTGGTTGCCTCTCGGACCCTTTACCCGGTAGCCGACGGCGATAATCGCGTCAAGGTTGTAGTGAAGTAGTGTCCGGTGAACGTCACGGTCCCCCTTCTGAACGAACTGTTTGAATTTCTTTAATAGTTCGGTCCCCGCTCAACTCGCCTTCGGCGTAAATGTTCTTCAGGTGAGTGCTCACAGTAGCCGTAGTTACATCGAAGAGCGCGGCAATTTCCGCTTGAGTCATCCAGGCCGAGCCATCGACTACTCGCAGATGTACTTCCGTTAAGCCGTCGTGGCGCTGCTCAACCCCATGTCCGCCAGTGAACGCCGGAAGGGGATATCTTTGGCATCGAGGTCAGTACTGATAGCGCAACCCTCAGTGGTGACGCAGCCGACATCGTGCGAATCGACTTCCGCAATCGCAAAGACGGCGGGGCACACTTCGAACTGCACCCGTTCGTTGCTAGGCGCATAACCAAACTCTTCACCTCAGCCTTAGTCAGGGTTGAGGGTAGCGAGTCCGGTTAAAACTTCGAGGAAATGCGGGCGATTCAGGGGAATTGCGGGGGGACATGCCGCTCAAAGTGTTTGCAGAAACTGCAAACCACACTAAAGTGAAGGACGACATGGAGCCACCACTTTCATGTCCGCCAATAAAGGGAAACCCCCGCGAGCCGTAAAAGCAGCGCGAGGGCTTCCAGGACTAACCTTGTAGGTGCTCTCGGAAGTGTTGCAGCACTTCGAGGAGCCAATCGCCTACAACGTCACCTAAGGCCCGGACAACGATTTGTTCAATCAACGTCCGGGCCTTTCCCTTGCTTGGCTTGTCGCCGTGCATCGGTCTAGGCATGGTCCCATCCTCCTCTCGAAGCTCGGAGTGGACATTCCCCTAACGGTTCATGTCCCCACCGCACTAGCGGTAAGGACTTCGTACCGCTAGGAGAGGAAGTGACTTCGATCCGAAGATCTCCGTCGCCGATAAACTTACCAGCCGCTTTGATGGATGCCTACAAAAGTGGAATTACATGGCAGTAAGACGTGTTGATGCTGGATAGGACACGGCTATTTCCAGTTATCCACAGGTTGATTGTGGATAACTCTGCTGTCAGTTAATGAGAACAGGAGAACCGCTACGCTGTCTCAGCTGAATTTGGCAAGATGCACAATGCAACGCTAAGGCTCGCCCTTCTTGTCCATGACCTTAAGGCCGACCGACTAGTAGCCTTACCCCCTACCGCCGGGCGGCGCCGACACCACTCCGACCGTGACGGAGTTCAAACAGCCGAGTGGTGCGCTGTGTAACCCTGCATGTTCCCCACTCAACGGGGTTTACCCCCGCTCGACATGGTTGTCTGCGGGGTTTATCGTCCCCCTTGTCCGAGTGCATGCATTTGTGCAGCGCCCGCTTGACAGAATCCCCCGAAAATACTGTTTGGCCTTGGAGCCGGCGACGGGAATCGAACCCGCACTCTCAGCTTGGGAAGCTGATGTTCTACCACTAAACTACGCCGGCAGCTTTTACGACTTTAGCACTGCAGGAACCGGCTCCAAAAACCGGGCAAGGGGTGGGGAAGTACACTCTGTGTCGTGCTGCTTTCAGATCACGACATTCGCGAATCCATTGACTCCGGCCACCTCGGCATCGACCCCTTCGATCCGTCGATGGTCCAACCGAGTTCGGTTGACGTGCGCCTGGATAAGTTCTTCCGAGTCTTTAATAACTCGAAGTACACGCACATTGATCCGAAGCAGGAGATGCCGGACCTGACAACGCTCGTCGAGGTTTCCGACGACGACGCCTTCGTCCTTCACCCCGGCGAGTTCGTCCTCGCCTCCACCCTGGAGTGCTTCACGCTGCCCGCGGACCTGGCCGGTCGCCTCGAGGGCAAGTCCTCGCTGGGCCGTCTGGGATTGCTGACCCACTCCACCGCGGGTTTCATCGATCCGGGCTTCTCTGGGCACATCACGCTGGAACTGTCCAACGTGGCCAACCTGCCGATCATGCTGTGGCCCGGCATGAAGGTCGGCCAACTCGCGCTGTTCAAGATGACCTCCCCGGCTGACACTCCGTACGGCTCGGGTGCGCTCGGCTCGAAGTACCAGGGCCAGCGCGGCCCGACACCGTCGAAGGCGTATCTGAACTTTCAGTAGGGCTGGTGGTGCATCGTCTAGCTAGACGGTCCGAACTGCTAGACGATCCACCCGCCTTGTCTGCGTTTCCCCAGGTCATGTTGAAGATGGTTTGCAATAAGGTGTGAATCGTCTAGCAGCCTGCCGAGGGAACTAGACGATCAACCCCACCACCGCGCTCACCCTGCAGTGCCAACACCGCCACGGCATAATGGCCACCATGCGACTGACTGTGATCGGCACTGGTTATCTTGGCGCGACGCACGCGGCGTGCATGGCGGAGTTGGGCCACGAGGTGCTTGGCGTCGACGTGGACGAGCACAAGATTGAGGCGCTGAAGAACTCCACGGTGCCGTTCTACGAGCCGGGCCTTCCCGAAGTGCTGGAGCGCAACATCGACGCAGGTCGCCTCAGCTTTACGACGAATTACGACGAGGCTGCCGCCTTCGCCAACGTGCACTTCATCGGGGTGGGCACCCCGCAGCAGCGCGGGTCGTATGCCGCGGATACCCGCTACGTTGAGGCGGTTATCGACGACCTCGTGCCCAAACTGCACGGCCACCACGTCATCCTGGGCAAGTCCACGGTCCCGGTTGGCACTGCAGCGGCACTGCAGGAACGTGCCGACGATCTGACTCGTCGCGCCGGCCGAGGCGCGACCGTGGAGATCGCCTGGAACCCAGAGTTCCTGCGCGAGGGATACGCCGTCAAGGACACCATCGAGCCCGACCGGATCGTAGTAGGACACCGCAGCGAGAACTCCCACGCGGAGGAAATCGCCCGCGAGGTGTACGCGACGCCGCTGGCCAACGGCACCCCGTATATCGTCACCGACCTGCAGACGGCGGAGTTGGTGAAGGTGTCGGCGAACGCGTTTTTGGCCACGAAGATCTCGTTTATCAACGCGGTGAGCGAGGTCTGCGAGATCGTCGGCGCAGACGTGACCCAACTCGCAGACGCGATTGGTTACGACGACCGCATCGGCCGTAAATTCCTCGGCGCCGGCCTCGGCTTCGGCGGGGGCTGCCTGCCGAAGGACATCCGTGCGTTCATGGCGCGCGCCGGCGAGGTCGGGGCGGACCAGGCGCTGACCTTCCTGCGCGAGGTAGACGCGATCAACATGCGACGCCGCCAGCGCGTGGTCGACATGGCACGCGAGGAACTCGGCAGCCTGATCGGCCGCAACATCACAGTGCTGGGTGCGGCGTTTAAGCCGAACTCGGACGACGTGCGCGACTCGCCAGCCCTCGCCGTCGCGGGCCAACTCTCCCTGGCCGGCGCGAACGTCACCGTCTTCGACCCGCAGGCGATGGACAACGCCCGCAAGGTCTTCCCAACCCTGGACTACGCCGACACGCTCGAAGAGGCGCTGCGCGGCGCGGAGCTGACCATCCTGGCTACCGAATGGGGGCAGTTTAGGGAGATGGATCCGGAGTGGGTTGCTGGGGTCGTCGAAAAGCAATTGCTTATCGACGCCCGAAACGTCCTGGACGTACAACAATGGCGCAACGCCGGATGGGAAATGCGGGCGCTCGGACGCACCCTCTAGTCGACGAAACCGCGTGCCTGACAACAACTACAGATTATTAAGGCATGATGGGGCGCATGCCTAAGGACAAGTCAGGAAACTTTGCCAAGGTCGCCCTCGGCAGCGTCGCAGCGGCGTTGGGCGGCGTGGCCATCCACGACCTCACTCAGACCAAAAACCCGGTCCTGCGCAACTACCCCGTACTCGGGCACATGCGCACCCTGCTCACCGACATCGGCCCCGAACTGCGCCAATACTTCATCGAACGCGACTGGGACGGCCGCCCCTTCAACCGCGATCAGCGCAACGCAATTTACGAACGCGCAAAGGGCATGCAAAGCGAAACGTCCTTCGGCACCGTCCAGGACGTCTACGCCACCAACCACGAACACCTCGTACATACGCTCGCGCCTGTCGACGAACCCTCCGAACCGCCCCGCACCCTCATCGGCGGCAAGGACTGCACCCAGCCGTACTCCATCTCCATGCTGAACGTGTCCTCCATGAGCTTCGGCTCCCTGTCCAAAAACGCCGTGCGCGCACTGAACAAGGGTGCGGCCATGGGCGGCTTCGCCCACAACACCGGCGAAGGCGGCGTCTCCCCGTACCACAAGGAATTCGGCGGCGACCTCGTCTGGCAGATGGGTACCGGCTACTTCGGCGCCCGCACCCACGACGGCGACTTCGACCCCGCTAAGTTCCGCGACCGCGCCGCCGACGACCAGGTCAAGATGGTCGAACTGAAAGTCAGCCAGGGCGCCAAGCCAGGCATCGGTGGCGTGCTGCCAGCCGACAAGATCACCAAAGAAGTCTCCGAAATCCGCGACGTGCCCATGGGCAAGGACTGCATCAGCCCCGCAGCCCACCGCGTGTTCAGCACCCCTGTCGAGTTGATCGAGTTCATCGCGAAGATGCGCGAACTCGCCGGCGGTAAACCGGCGGGGTTCAAGTTGTGTGTGTCGAGTCGTCGAGAAGTACTTGCCATTTGCAAGGCCATCCGCGAGGTCGGCACCGCACCCGACTTCATCGTCGTCGACGGATCCGAAGGCGGCACCGGTGCCGCCCCCATCGACTTCGAAGACCACATGGGCATGCCACTGACCCACGGCTTGATGACCGTGCACAACGCACTCGTCGGCACCGGCCTGCGCGACCAAATCAAACTCGGCGCGTCCGGCAAAGTCGCCGGCGGCTCCGACATCGTCATGCGCATGATCCAAGGCGCCGACTACACCAACTCCGCCCGCGCCATGATGATGGCCGTCGGCTGCATCCAGGCACAACGCTGCCACACCGGCGAATGCCCCACTGGCGTCGCCACCCAAGACCCGCGCCGCAACCGCGCCGTTGTGGTCAAGGACAAGTCCCAGGCGGTGTACAACTACCACAAGACCACCGTCAACACCGCCGTGCGCCTCATGGCCTCCATGGGAGTCACCGACCCGGCGGATCTCACCCCCGAGATGCTGCGCCGCAACATCTCCCCAACCGAGTCCCGCTCCTACGCCTCCATCTACGAATGGCTGCGCCCGGGCCAGCTGCTCGAAGACCCGCCGTCATCCTGGGCACAGGAGTGGAAGGCCGCGTCGCCGGATACCTTCCGCCCGGTGTAGGTGGGGTGCTACGCCCGTAGCAGGCGGGCGTGCAAAATAGTTCCCGGGTTCAGTGCGAAACCGGGAACTTTCTTACCCCGCCGGGATGCCGACCTGGGGAAACACCGCCGCGGTGGGGTGCAAACGCCCAAAAAGTTCCCCGGCCGGGAACTATTTTGCGGGAGCTGCAGGGGCCATCAGGTCAGATCATCGATGGAAACTTCCCTGTCAAGGTTCATACGCTCACAGAAGTCTTCGTCGTGGCTGACGAGAAGAACCGCACCTGCATAACTCTCAAGAGCGGAGACAAGCCAGTTCACGGTTGAGATATCGATGTTGTTGGTGGGCTCGTCGAGAAGCAATAGCTGCGGAGCAGGCGACGAAAGAAGAACGCGGGCAAACTCAACGCGGAAACGCTCACCACCCGAAAGCGTTCCAATAGGCGCGTGCACAGTCTCATTCTGAAACAACAGTTGCGCGAGTTGGTCCCGAATATACTGCGGGTCAGCAGACGCGTTGGCCTCCGAGACCAACTCCAAAACTGACCGGTTGGGGTCAAGAACAATGCGTTGCCGGAGGTACCCCACATTCCTAATCACATACCCGGCGCTACCGTCTGCAACAGAGTTGAGCAGGGTCGTCTTTCCGCTGCCGTTCGGCCCAGTGATCCGGACACGCTCGGGGCCCACAACAGTGAGCCCTGGGATTTCCATAACACGGGTTCCGTTCGGAAGCGCCGTACCGGGAAGCTCAATGAACACATGTTGATCGTCGCGAACCTTGTCTTGTGCGTGACGATACGCAGCGAGAGACGACTCCACAGACTCGGCATGAGCCGCACCACGCCGAGCAGCAGTCTTCTCCGACCGATCCTTGTCCAGCCCCATCGCCATGCCAGGTTTGCGTTTGTTAGCCGCGAACTTCTTTCCGCGACGAGCGTCCCGGGCAATGCGAGTTTGCATCGCCTCACGCTCCCGAACCTGCCTACTGTGAACCGCCTTCTTGTCCCGCACCTCCCGCATCGCTGCGTCCTGTTCGCTGGCCAGAGTTTCGCGGTAGGCGGAGTAGTTGCCGGGGAAAAGACGTAGCTTCCCGTCGTGAAGTTCTGCAATTTCGTCCACGGAATCCAACAAGTCGCGATCGTGGCTCACCACAATTGCAGGAACAGTGGATTTGGAAAGAGAATGGATCAGCTGGGCTTTTGCTTCCGAATCGAGGTTGTTTGTTGGCTCGTCCATCACGATGAAATCGGGGTTGTCAGACATGAGCGCAGCTAGTGCAACACGAACAGCCTCTCCACCGGACATGGTGGACAGCGGCCTGTCCAAGTTGAGCGGGAGGCCGTGAGCGGACAGCACAGCCTGAGTCTCTTCAGCAGCATCCCACCGGTCACCAATGAGCTCGAACAATTCGGGATTGAACTGGCCACCTTCGACGGCGTTGATTGCCTCGATGATTTCGGTAACCCCAAAGACGTCCGAAACCGTAGTGTCCGGTTGCAGCCCAAGATCCTGAGGTAGGTAAGCGACTTTCGACGGGCGTTCGACCGAACCCGTGCTCGGCTGTAGCTCGCCGAGAATGACCCTGATCAGAGTCGTTTTTCCGGAACCGTTATCGCCGATTAAGCCGGTCAGGTGACTTGAAAATATGGCATTCAAGTCCGAGAAGCAGGAGGTTCCGTTAGGCCACTCGAGGGAGACGTTATTTAGGGAAATAGGCATGCTCATTCAACTTTCTGTTTCGTGTTAGGCGGAAACACGGAACATGAGCACGGCCTACTCCTTCCTCCGGGGACAATTCCTCGTCGATACTATGGCAGTGCCTGTTGGGGGTCAAGGGGTTTGCGCTGCTGTGAGTCGGGGTAGGTGTCGGCCACTCACAACCCCTCGTGGCTGACAGATTGCGGCGGAATGTGTCAGCGACCGGCATCGCGCCTGGTCAGAAATTGGCCCTGACAGATTTTGTGGAATGTGTCAGGGAGGAGGCCTTAACACCCGTAGCAGGCGGGCGTGCAAAATAGTTCCCAGCATCAGCGCGAAACCGGGAACTATTTTGCCTTTCCGAGGTGCCGACCTGGGGGAATGCCGGCGAGAAAGGGTCGAAACCCCCAAATAGTTCCCCGGCCGGGAACTATTTTCGCGCAGGGGCGCCGGAAGGGGAGGCACCGGCAGGAAGCGGCGCCCAACCGCCAACCGCCAACCGCCAACAACCCCTAGTGCTGGTGGTAGTCCACCAGGAAGTTGCCCAGTCGCTCGATGGCGTTTTCCAACTGGGACGCCCACGGCAGGGTGACCACGCGGAAGTGGTCGGGGGTGGGGTAGTTGAAGCCGGTGCCTTGGACCATGAGGATCTTCTCGGATTTGAGGAGGTCGAGCATGAATCGTTCGTCGTCGTGGATGTTGTACATTTCGGCGTCGATTTTGGGGAAGCAGTACAACGCACCCTTGGGTTCGACGACGGAGATGCCGGGGATCTCTCGCAATTTCCGGACGGCGATGTCGCGCTGTTTGCGCAGGCGGCCGCCGACGCCGGTGAGTTCGTAGATGGACTGGCGGCCGCCCAAGGCGACCTGGATGGCGTGTTGGCCGGGCACGTTGGCGCACAGACGGGTACCCGACAATAGATCAAGCCCTTCGATGAATCCCTTGGCGCGGCGGCGCGGGCCGGTTACGACCATCCATCCGGCGCGGTACCCGCAGACGCGGTACGCTTTGGACAGGCCGTTGAAGGTGATGCAGAGGAGGTCGGGGGCGACTTCGGCCATGGAGATGTGTTGGGCGTCGTCGTAAAGTACGCGGTCGTAGATTTCGTCGGCAAGGACCATGAGCTCGTGCTCGCGGGCGATGTCGGCGATGCCTTCTAGGATCTCGCGGGAGTAGACGGCGCCGGTGGGGTTGTTGGGGTTGATGACCACGATCGCTTTGGTGCGCGGCGTGACCTTCTCCCGAATGTCTTCCAGGGACGGGTTCCAGTTGTCCTCTTCGTCGCAGCGGTAGTGGACGACGTTGCCGCCGGCGAGCGTGGAGGCGGCGGTCCACAGCGGGTAGTCGGGGGCGGGGATAAGGATTTCGTCGCCGTCGTTGAGCAGGGCTTGGGTGACCATGCTGATCAGTTCGGACACACCGTTGCCGAGGTAGACGTCGTCGATGTCGAAGTGCGGGAAGTCTTCGATCATTTCGTAGCGGGTGACCACTGCGCGGCGGGCGGAGGTGATGCCTTTGGAGGTGGTGTAGCCCTGGGAGGTGGGCAGGTTGGCGATCATGTCGCGCATGATCACGTCGGGCGCCTCGAAACCGAACACGGCGGGGTTGCCGGTGTTGAGTTTCAAAATGGTGTGCCCGTCACGTTCCATCTGCTCGGCGGTGGCGGTGACGGGGCCGCGGATGTCGTAGAAGACGTTCTTGAGTTTTTCCGCCTGGTCGAAGTGGCGGTGCGGTTTCAGTGGCTCGCTCATGGGTTACCACTGTAGGCCGGGTCTACTTCCGGCGGAAGCGATTGACGGTGTCTTGCGCGATGTTGAGTGCGTCGTTGGTCATTTGGTTGATTTGGTCTTTGCGTTGTGCGCGCATGAGGGCCTGCTGGTGGACCTGGGCGGCTTCGATTTCGAGTTGGCGGCGTTTGATTTCTTGGCGGCGCTGTTGTTCGAGTTGGCGCAGGCTGGGGGTGTACCAGGAGTCGGGCCCAACCTTCATTACGTAGAGCAGGATGAACAGGGTGGGGATGATCAGTAGCGACAGGCCGGACAGCGCAGTTGATCCCGCGGCTCCGAAGATGCTCACCAGGCCGATGGAGCCGATGGTGCCGAGCCAGAACACGCCGGCGCGGGTGCGGCGCCCGGAGCGGCGTGCCTGCATGATTTCGGCTTGGCTGTACAGGACCGCATCGTCGGACACTTGCTTATCGACGACCCCACCGCCCCGGCCCGTCGGCAAATCCCCCAAGATCGGCTGCAGGTCCTGCTGCGTTTGGGCCTCGGCGACGGCTTGGCACCGGTTATCAAACTCGGCCATGTCCAACCGGCCTTCGCCGAGCGCGCGGCCGAGGATGTCCATGGCGTCCATGCGTTCTTGGTCGCCGATGCGGAAGTTGCCGTAGGGGGTGCTCATGGACGTGATGTTAGTTCAATGCGTGCCACTGTTCGTCGATACCTGTGGTGCCGTCGGCGAAGCGCTGCTTCGTGGCGTCGTAGACCTCCTCGGGCAGCTGGTAGAAGTACACGCGCGGCATGACTGCTTCGGCGTTGTCGAGGTAGGTGGTGACAAACTCGCCGACGTTGTCCTTCTTCGCCGATTCCGCGTTGACGTAGATGAACAGCGGGCGCGACAGGGGGTAGTTGCCGCTCTTGGCTTCGTCGGCGGTGGGGGCGATGCCGTCGACGAGTACGTTGTCGATCTTGTTGCGCACCGTGCCCTCGGTGGCTAGGTAGTTGCCGATGCCCATGAAGCTCAGGCCGTTGACGTCTTCGGAGACCCACGTGGACAGTTCTTGGATGTCGTCGGTGGATTGGTAGTCGTCGCGGATGGTGTCGTTGCCAAGCACCATGTCCTCGAACACGCCGAGGGTGCCGGAGCCGGTGGGGCGCCCGTAGAGGTTGATTTTCTCGTTCGGCCAAGATGGGTCGATGTCGGACCAGGTGGTGACGGTGGAGTCCTTCGCCCAGATGTCGTGGAGTTGCTCGACGGTCAGGTCGGCGGCCCAGTCGTTGTCGGCGTGTTTAACGATGGTGATGGCGTCCAGACCTATCGGCAACTCGAAGAAGTCCACGCCGGCCTCGGCGCATTGTGCCTGGTAGTCGATGGAGGATTCGCTGCCGGGGATGGCGACGGAGGCGTCGTTGATGTCGGCGTCGCCGGCGCAGAACTTGTCAAAGCCATCGGTCGAACCGACTGCCTCGACCTCGGCGTCGAAGTCGTAGCGGTTGAGCATGTAGCGCGTGATGGGCTCGACTGTCGACGAGCCCGTGATGGTGAACGCCTCGCCGGCACCGGAACCGGAGCCAGTGCCAGAGCCGGAACCGGCGCAAGCGCCCAGCGTCAGCGCCGTCGCGGCCGCGAGCGCGGCGGTGAGGGTTTTACGCATCGTTGGCATCGTTGTGGCCCTTTCGCATCTCGACGCGGAACTCGCGAAGCAGTTTGAACAAGCTCGACCAGGAGCCCTTCGCGTTGGCCCAGTACTCGGGGAAGTTCTCCAACTCTTCTTCCTGCTCCGGAGTGACGTTCGGGTTGACCTTCTTGTAGCGCACGTGGTCGGTGTCGGCGTCGGTGTCGTCGTTAAGTAGTGCTTGGTTGGTGGCGTGGCGGGCGGCGAGCTCGTCGCGAAGTTCTGCGGCGGTTTCCTCGAGCTCGTTGAGCAGGGCCACAAGCGCGTTGTCGGGGGCTTCGTTCTGGATAAGTTCCTGCGCCATGGGCGACAGGTCTGGCGTCTGGTTCGCGTCGGTCATGGTGCTGCTCCTTAGGTGAGCGCGTTGGAGATGAAAACGGCGAGGATCGGGATGGCGAAGAACACTCCGCCGATCCAGAGGAAGACGTAGAGCTTGTTCTTTACGGCGAGGCCGGCGAGCCAGTCAGAACCGGCCGGCGGCAGTTTGCTCATGAACGGGATGCCAAGGATGACGGCTGCGGCGCACACGTTGAATAGGGTGTGCACCAGCGCGCCTGCCATGGCGGCTTCGGCGTCCGCGCCGGAGACAGCGAACGCGGCGATCAGGCCGGTGACGGTGGTGCCGATGTTCGCGCCGACCACGAACGGGAACAGCGTGCGGACCTCGAACTTGCCGGAGGCCGCCAGCGGCACCGTCAGTGCGGTGGTGGTGGAGGAGGACTGCACCAGGGTGGTGATTACCGCGCCGGAGAGCAGACCAACAAACGAGTTCTTACCCAGCGCGGCGTAGAGGATCTCCTGGGCCTTGCCCACCAGCAGGGCGTTGAGCAGGTTGCCGATGAACTGGATGGACCACAGGATCAGCGCGATGCCGATGATGGACAGGACGAAGCCGCCCCACATGTCGCCAAGCGGTTCGACCAGGTTGCCGGCCAGGGCAACGAGCGGTTCAGTGATGGTATCCAGCCCGTCGCCGATGGCCTCGAAGGCACCGGCGACAACACCTTCGCCCTGGCCACTCAGCGACGGCGCGATCGCCGACGCGGTGCGCGACAGGAACCCGGTGAAGATCTCCAGCGGGAAGAAGATCAAGATGGCGATGAGGTTGAAGAAGTCGTGCACGGTCGCCATGGAGAAACCGTTTTTGAACTGGGTCTTGTTACCCGCCAGGCCGAGCGCGACCAGGGTGGAGGTCACCGAGGTACCCATGTTGGCGCCGAACAGCATCGGCACCGCAATGCTCAGCGGTAGGCCACCGGCGATCATGCCGACCACAATCGAGGTGGTTGTCGACGACGACTGAATAATCGCCGTGGCCACCACACCAATCGCAAGGCCAACGAACGGGTTCTCAGCAAACGAGAACAGTTCCTTGGCCTGGTCGCCGGCAACCATTTTGAAGCCGTCGCCGATCATGCCCACGCCGTTGAGCAGCAGCCAAACACCGAGCGCTACGGCGATCCAGTTCGCGGCCTGCTTGGCGGCGCCGTCGAGAGGCAAAAAGCCCAGTGGATCCTTGGGAGCGTCATCCTCCCGGGTGGCGGTGTTCTCCGGGTTTTCCGGTGCTGCTTCCTTAAGCGCGGTGCCCCCGCCCGCTGCGTGTGTGTTCATGCTCGCCCAATCACTCGTGTACGGCAGTCGTTCGCGCTGACCGTACACACGCAGAGTGAAATCTGGGTGAACGCTGGGAGAACTTTCCTAGTCCTCCCCGAATTGCGATTGGTGCAGTTTCCAATATGCGCCTTGCTTTGCGACGAGCTCAGCGTGGCTGCCCTGCTCCACAATCGTTCCGTGTTCCATGACGAGGATGGTGTCGGCGCCGCGGATCGTCGACAAGCGGTGCGCGATAACGAACGAGGTGCGGTTGGAGCGCAGCGCGTTCATTGCCTGCTGGACCAGGACCTCGGTGCGGGTGTCCACGGAGGAGGTGGCTTCGTCGAGAATCAGCAGCGCGGGCTGGGAGAGGAACGCACGCGCGATGGTGATCAGCTGGCGCTCACCTGCGGAGATGGAGCCGCCGTCTTGGTCAACGATGGTGTCGTAGCCCTCTGGCAGCGCGCGCACGAAACGGTCCACGTAGGTGGCCTTCGCAGCGGCGATGACCTCTTCGTCGGTGGCGTCGAGGCGGCCGTAGCGGATGTTTTCCATGATCGTGCCCTTGAACAGCACGGCGTCTTGCAGCACCATGCCGATCTGGCTACGCAGCTCGGCGCGAGGCATGTCTCGGATGTCGGTGCCGTCGATGGTGATCGCACCCGCGTCGACGTCGTAGAACCGCATGATCAGGTTCACCAGCGTGGTCTTGCCGGCGCCGGTCGGTCCGACGATCGCGGCGGTCTGGCCCGGCTCGACGCGGAGGTTCAGGTGCTCGATGAGCGGGGGAGCGTCGCTGCGATCCGTCCCGTAACCAAAGGAGACGTCGTCGAACTCCACCAGGCCTTCGACGCGCTTGCCCTTGCGGTCCGGGGCCTGGTCTTCGGGTTCCTCCTCTGCGTCGAGTAGCTCGAAGACGCGCTCAGCGGACGCGACGCCGGATTGCAGCATCTGCATCATGCCGGCGATTTCGCCGAGCGGCTGGTTGAACTGGCGGGAGTATTGGATGAACGCGGGGGCATCGCCAAGCGTGAGCCTGCCGGAGGCGACCTTCACACCACCGAGCACCGCGATGGCCACGTACGACAGGTAGGAGACGAACTGCATGATCGGGTGCATCGAGTTGGCTAGGAACTGCGCCTTCTGGGCAGCACCTGCGAGTTCCTCGTTGCGTTCGTCGAACTGGGCGCGCAGCTGGTCGGTACGGCCGAAGATGACCGCCACGTCATGGCCGGAGAAGGACTCCTCGACATGCCCGTTGACGTCGCCGGTGGCCTTCCACTGGGTGGTGAACTGCTTCTGGCTTCGCGTGCCTACCACCGCCATGGCCAGGCCGGTCAGCGGAATGGCAAGCAGGGCGACGAGTGCCAACTGCCAGGAGATGGCGAACATCATGACCAGGATGCCAACGACGGTCAGGATCGCGTTGAACAGCGAGGACAACGACTGCTGTAGGGCTTGCTGGACGTTGTCTACGTCGTTGGTTGTGCGCGACATGACGTCGCCACGCTGACGGGTATCAAAGTAGGACAGTGGCAGACGGTTGATCTTCGCTTCAACCCGTTCGCGCAGGCTGAACACCGCCCGGATGGATAGTTTGTTCAGGATCGCGCCCTGCGCCCACATCAGCACCGCAGACGCCAAGTACAGCGCCAGGACCAGCAAGATCAGGTCGCGGAGACGATCGAAGTCGATGCCGCTGCCCGGGGTGAGGTCCATCGCGCCGGCCATGTCCGCGAACCGATCCTGCCCGGCCGCTCGCATCGCTTCGACGGCTTGTTCCTTGGTGGAGCCGGGCGGGAGTTGCTTGGACACCACGCCGGAGAAGATCACGTCCATGGCACGACCCATCACGCGAGGTGCAAGCACGCCCAACAGGACAGACAGGGCGTTCATGACAAACACCGCCGTCAGCGCCGCCTTGTAGGGGGCGAGCAGCCCAAGGAGGCGTTTCGCGGACGGCCAGAAGTTCTTCGCCTTGCGCGGCGCCTTGCCGGAGTAGTCGTCGCCGGCCATTTTCGCTTCGTATTCGGCGAGTTGCTCGTCAGACAACTCGGTCATCTCACTCATGCGTCCACCTCCGCCTGGCTACGTTCGATCTGACGGTAGGTCTCGGACTGCGCCAGCAGTTCTTCATGCGTGCCGCGGGCGACGATGCGCCCGGCCTCCATGACCAAGATCTGATCCGCATTGCGTATCGACGCCACCTTCTGCGCCACCACAATCACCGTCCGCTCCTGAACCGTCTCGCGCATCGCGGCGTTCAGGTTTGCCTCGGTGGTGGCATCCAGTGCGCTAAACGAGTCGTCGAACACATACACCTTCGGATCCGCCACCAGCATCCGCGCAATGCACAGACGCTGGCGCTGACCACCGGAAACGTTCGTGCCTCCCTGGGAGATCGGCATGTCCAGATCCTCCACGAACGACGCCTGCGCGGTCCGCAGCGCCGCCCACAGTTCCGCATCGGTCGCCTCCGGGTTGCCCATGCGCAGGTTCGAGGCCACCGTTCCCGAAAACAGCCACGGTTTCTGCGGCACCATCGCCACCGCCCGCACGAGATCCGCGCGAGGCATGGTGGTCACCGGGGTGTCGTCGATAAGCACACGCCCTGACGTGGGCGAATACAACCGCGGCAGCAACCCCACCAGCGTGGTTTTGCCACTGCCGATCGCGCCGATGATTGCCGTGGTCGTGCCCGGACGCGCCTCAAACGAAATCTCCTCCAGCACCGGCTTTTCCGCGCCGGGGTAGGTGTACGAGACATCCTCGAAGCGCACGACGCCATTGCTTATCGACGACCCCACCGTCGCCGGCGCCTTCACCTCATGCCCAAGCACCTCTTCGATGCGGGTGGCACACACGATCGCGCGCGGCAGCATCATCAGCATGAACACACCCATCATCACCGCCATGAGGATCTGCATCAGGTACTGCATGAACGCGGTGAGCGAGCCGACCTCCACCAGGCCCTCGTCCACACGATGCCCGCCAAACCACAGCACCGCGGCCGTGGCCAGGTTCAGGATCAACATGATCGCCGGGAACATCGTCACAAACACCCGCCCGATGTTCAGGCTCAGCTTGGAGATGTCCTCGTTCGCCTCCGTGAACCGCTCGGCCTCGTAGTCCTCGCGGCTGAACGCACGCACCACACGGATGCCGGCGATCTGCTCACGCAGCAGACCGTTGATGTTGTCCAGCTTCGACTGCATCTTGCGGAACATCGGCATCAACAGCGCCGCAGTGATACCGACAACCACGGTGAGCACCAGCACTGCCGTGACCACCAGCCACGACATACCCGCATCCTGGCGCAACGCCATAATGATGCCGCCGATAGCCATGATCGGCGCTGCCACCATAAAGTTCATGAACAGCAGGAACGTCATCTGTACCTGCTGCACGTCGTTCGTGCCTCGCGTGACCAGGGTGGCGGTGCCGAAGTGCGACATGTCCTCGTGGTCAAAGCCCGTTACGCGCTCGTACACCGCCGCGCGGATGTCACGGCCGGTGTCCATGGCCACCTGGGAGGCGAACCACACCGCCGCGATCGCCGCGGCGATCTGCACCAGTGCCACCACCAGCATCGTGCGGCCGACCCGCCAGATATACGGCACGTCGGCCTGCGCGACACCGTTATTGATGATGTCCGCGTTCAAATCCGGCAAGTACAGCGTTGCCAGCGTCGTGACCAGCTGCAGCACGATCACCAGCGCGATCTTGCCGCTGTACCGCTTGCCAAAGCGCGCGGTGAGGCGGATGAGATCCATCTAGTCTCCTGAATTCACAAAAACGGTCTTACCTCGCAGCTCGATCACGCTGCGTGCCAACCACGGCAGTGACCAGAGCCAAAAGTGCCAGAACCATAGTTGGGAAAGCGAATCGTCTCTCGGGCTCAAAGTCCACCCACTTTCCAAGCGAAACGTGAGGCAACCACTTCGAAGCATGTTCGGACAGCATTGAAGCTAACAGGGGTTCTGCAACGACGAAATAAGCTACGAGTGCAACCAAAACGACGACCCACCGTCTTAGCAGTGTTGCTGCCGCAAATGCGATCACGGCAACGGTGGCGTAGAGAATGGATCCGCCCAGGATGACGGTACCAAGGGGCGCTTCGGGGGTGAGGCTTGGTACTTCGGCTTGCCTCAAACCTGCCGTCAACCCAGCGATCGATAATGCGGTTAGGATTGCTCCGGTTATTAACGACAAAAGTACTAGAGATAGCGCCCGAACGGCGAAGATCGTTCTCAAACGCCGCGCCGCGACCGCAATATTGAGCAGAGCGCCCGATGAGAGCTCGCTTCCAGCGAAAAGAACGCCGTGGAGTGAAGCCGCAAGTGGCGCTAGTAGATAGATCGAGGTTGCGGCGAGATCCAGCTTCTCCGGATCTTCTGAGTCGGGCCCGAGTGCTGCCGTGGTGTCGATCGAGACCGCACCGGCATCTGAGGAGGCCCCGCTTGATGCCATGACTGCGGCGTATGACAACAGTGCGGTTAGTAACGACACAACTACGAGTAGAGCAAAGACTCCCGGATGAAGTAACCACCTTCTGGTTTCGACTTTGACCACCGTCTTACGGTCTGCCGTGTGCATGAAACTGATCCTCCAAAGTGTGCTTCTTCGTCTCCAGATTCAAGACCGGAATGGAGTGCTCCTCCATTAGGGTCCGTAGGGTTTCGATATTCTGATCGTCCACCTCCAGCACGCCAGGGTTGTGTGAGCCAGTTCGGACAAGTCGATGATCAATGATGGAACTGATCGCCTCACTCAGTTCCGGCGGATAATGTACTAAGAAAGTTTTCGCTTCCCCCACGTAGCTAGCGAGCTCACCAGCAAAAATCATTCTTCCGCGTTCCAGGTGGATGATGTGGGAGCAAAGGGTTTGAATTTCATTGAGGTCGTGGCTTGAGATTAAGACAGTGCGTTCGTCAGTTGGTAACTGCTCTATGAGGTTTCGCATAAGCAGGCGCCCCTGGGGATCTAAACCGTTCATTGGTTCGTCAAGAATGGTAAGGAGTGAACCATTAATCAAAGCGGCACCAATTTGCACCCGTTGACGGTTTCCAAACGATAGCGTCCGAACTTTTCTCGACGAATACTCACCCAACGACAGGGATTTAATCACGTCCTTGACTTCCTCGTCCGTTCGCCCAGTCAGTTGACCAAGGTATGTCAAAGTTCGTTTGACTGACCAGCGCGGCCAAAGCGCCATTGCGTCGATTGCAGCTCCAGTCCCGCTCCCTATAGTTTCGCTGGAGGCGAGGTTTTTCCCGAAGAACTCGATTTCCCCGTGGGAAGGGCGTTCGACTCCGGCAATAAGGCGTAGAAGTGTGGACTTTCCGCTACCGTTCGACCCCACAAGACCCACTACTGTCCCCTGCGGGGACCTCTACATTGATGTCATCGAGTGCGAGAGTCGAACCATACCTCTTGCTAAGATTAGAAAGTTTTACAGCGACTTGAGGTGTTTTCATCTAAGTACCATTCGTAGGCAAGTAGCCCCGCTTGTAATCGGGGCTACTTCGTAGGTGGTTACGCAATGATATTTCGCAATAGCCAGCAATGAACGCTTGCATTGCGCAAGACGTTACATTATCTTCTGAAACATATAGCGCACCTTGTCCAGGCGGCTGTTTGGACGGCGGGGCTGGATGACTGGCTTGCCGACAGCGGCCTGATACCCTTTCAGTTCTGTAAGGCATACGCTCTGCCCGTTGGTGTAAAAGGCCAGATCAGTACGGTATGCCTGTATACAGCGGGCGGGAATCTCGCCAGTAAAGACAACTTCATCCTTTTTTACCTGGACCGTTTCGATGGTGGCACAGTATTTCGGTGCATCATGATAAGCCCTGGAAAGATATTCCCGGGGCGCATAGAGGGTGAAGGAGAGATAAGGTTCCAGCAGTTGCGTCCCTGATTCCTTCAATGCCTGTTCCAATACAATCGGGGCCAATGAGCGGAAGTCCGCCGGCGTGCTGACCGGACTGTAATAAAGCCCGTATTCAAAGCAAATCTTACAGTCCGTTACGTTCCAGCCGAACAAGCCCTGCTCCAGCCCGTAACGGATACCATCCCTGACAGCGTTTTGAAAACTCTGGTTCAAGTATCCCAGCGAAACCCGGCTCTCGTATTGTACACCGGAGCCAAGCGGGAGTGGTGTAACAGACAGTCCGATGGATGCCCAAAACGGGTTGGGCGGCACCTCGATATGGATGGTGTGGCTGGCTGCTTTGAGCGGCCGCTCCATATAAATGACGGTGGGTTCCTTTACCACTGTTTCAAGCTTGTATTTTTCCGACAGCAAAGCGGAAACAACCTCCAACTGCACCCGGCCCAAAAAAGAAAGAATGATCTCATGGGTGATGGAATCCACCTCGCAGCGCAAAAGCGGGTCAGTATCCGCAAGTTGCGTAAGAGCGTCCAGCAGCCGTTCTCTTTGCGCTGCCGTTTTCGGCGCAATCGACGTCCGCAGCATGGGGAGGGGGTCCTCACGCCACCTTTTACGAGGGAGCCGGGTTGGGTCCCCTAATACATCGTTTAACCTCACGCTGTCGCTGGGAAGGATAACAATTTCACCCGGATAAGCGGTGTCTGTCCGAACAATTTCCCCTTTGGATGGAATACGCATCTCTGTGATTTTCAGCTTTTCTCTCCCGGCCAGGGCCACCGTATCCCGCAGGCGCAGCGTTCCGCTGTATAGCCGTAGATAGACACGCCGCTGGCCGCAATCTGTATACTCCACCTTGAAAACGCTGCCGCATAGGGCGGCGCTCCCCTGTTCCCCAATCGGTTGGAACAGCCCTGTCACCGCATCCATCAACGGTTGAATGCCAAGGCCCTTTTTGGCGCTGCCATAATAGACCGGGAACAGGGAGGCGTCTTGAACCCGCCGCTGTTCCTCCCGCACAAGTTTTTCCCGGCTGATTGGTTCTCCTGCGATATACTTTTCCAATAATTTATCGTTATTTTCGATGACCGCATCCCATGCTTCTATGTCGGTATTTTCCTCCAGGACTATTTCCGGGGACAGCGACACCGTCTGCTTGATGATAATATCGGCGGAGAGCTTATCCCGAACAGACTGAACCACGCTCTGCAAATCAACGCCAGCCTGGTCGATCTTGTTGATAAAGATAACGGTGGGAATGTTCATTTTCCGCAGGGCATGGAACAGAATACGGGTCTGGGCCTGCACGCCATCTTTAGCGGAGATCACCAAGATGGCCCCATCTAAAACAGCCAAAGAGCGGTACACCTCCGCCAAAAAATCCATGTGGCCGGGCGTATCCACAATGTTGACTTTACATCTGTGCCACTGGAAGGAAGTGACTGCCGCTTGAATGGTAATCCCACGCTGCCGCTCCAAAAACATGGTGTCCGTCCTCGTTGTCCCTTTTTCGACGCTCCCCGGTTCTGAAATGGCTCCGCTGGCATATAGCAGGCTCTCCGTCAAGGTCGTCTTTCCAGCGTCTACATGGGCAAGAATTCCAATATTGATTATTTTCATGTGATTGTCCTGCCTTTACTGCCCCGAAGGGCATAAAAATCCCCAGCAGTAAAATACTTTTACCACTGGGGATGATAATTTGCGGACATACACATATACAGCATACACCTGTTTGTGAGTGCTGTTTTTGGGGATATGTCAAAATTGATAAGGCAAAAGTATTCTTAAATTGGGTACAAAAAACTAAGCCCCTACAAAAGGGACTATCATAATCCTTTGTTCCCACTATTTGATTATAGTTTTATTTAAGAATACCTTGCCGCATATTTTTTACTCCTTTTCTGGAATTGAATTATTATATCACATCAGTTTTAGGAAAACAAGTATCTAAAAGGAATTTTTCTTCCCCTTATATGTAACAATCATACCGGCTTCCTAACGTTCAGAATGGTTTCTACTGTCTGCTGCGGTGTTTGGTTGGAATTGTCCAGCCAAAAGCCGATCCGTGGTGTTGTCTGCATTTTACTAAATACAAATTCAATGTATACAGAAAGAAATATATAAGGAGTGGGAGGGATTCCGCCGTAGTCGGCATTGTAGGAAAATCCAAAAGTTTAGATTTTCTCAAAATGCTTATCTTTTGGTCTTTGGTTCGGAATAGTGTAGTGCTGGCGGTCTATCTATTGTTTTCGGTTGCTTGCTTCTTTACCGTACATGAGCATTCAGTGTTGGGGATAAACACGACTGCCGCAGCATCCGGCATGACCAACTCACTATCGGAAAGCGTGGCACCGGGTGCAAGGGTGACAGTCGGCAACGCCAGCACATCGCGTGCAGAAAGCATGCTTGCACGCCGACGTTTACGAGTCCTGCCGGGGTCGGGGTTGGTGTTGTAATCGGCCCAATCCTTCTCTGGTGGCTTGGGGATCAGCGGGGGAATATCGTGTGGGGACATGGGTGCGGACCTCCTTCGGGTTCTGGCCCACAACCAGCCTGCCACCTAGGGTTAGGGCGCAACTTTAGCTAGTTGCCGTAGCTGGCGCAGACGTAGAAACCGATGCTGATGCAGCCTCCCATTCGCGGATCAGGTTCCGGTCGAACCTTGAGCAGGGGACCCTCAGCCTCACGACCATCTTCGGGTAGCTCGAATTCGCGCGTTGTGAATCGCAGTCCGTCAGGAACTGGCACTCCGCGCTCTCGCAAAGTCTCGAGATTGGCGGTCTTTGTAGTAAGCTCCTTCCTTTTCGCATGGGGTGGGGAGCTGAGCGACATCGTTGATGTAGCCGATGAACCCATCAGAAGCGATAACTTCGATGAAGTCATCGATTTGCTTCGTGATCGTTTCCTTGTTGATGCGAAGCTCTACCTCGGCGATCTCGCTGTCGATCTTGTTGAACGTGGTATTTACGGACATGGTGAATCCTTTCTGGTATTGCAATGATTTGCTTGGGGTGAACAAAGGGAGTCATCCGATGTTGGCGAACGAGCGAATTTTCTCGAGCCAGGACTTATTGTCGTTAGTTCCACTGACCAGTCTGAAGTTCACTAGAAGCGAGATTCTGTCTCCGTTAGTGAGATAGAGGTTCAGGGGCTTACCAAGATCCCTAACGAATCCGAGAGAGGGAAATCCGCCTCGGCTACCGCCCGCTGTGAAGCGTCCATACTCGGGTGTGAACTCGACGTCAACATCCTGGATATCAGTGGGCCGCAGAGTCAGCCAGTCACCAAGGACCAATTCCTGCTCGTTGAGAAAGATTTCGCCTTGGTGCGGAAAAAGAGCCGCCTGATTCGCAAGCCCGAACAGTCGTCGACCAGCATCATTCGACTCGAGCTCAGTTTTAGTTGCGCCGTGAAAACTGGCTCTATCCGTGAATTTCTTAGTCGCTTCCACAGGTGCACCTCTTAAGCCAGTGCCGTCTCACTGTCGAACGTGTAGGTCACTTTCCTGACCCCGTCTGACAAGAGTTTCGCCACGCAAAACAGAGTGGGTCGGCCGTCGCCAAACCGTGAACGTTGGATCTTCAGGCCCTCGGGCACATGGATACCTCGATCTTCTAACTCATCTTCGTCGAGGATCGTGCCTCGAACGAACTCGTCTCGTTCCTGAACCGGTAGCGCATACAGTTCTTGCAGCATCGCGACAAACTCGTCCCCGGTCACAAAATCTCTGATCTCGAGAAGCCCCTGTTTTGCTTCCTGTCGGACCATCTCCTGGCTCAATGGGGGCATTGGAGCGTCTTCCTCGATTACCGGGTAGTCGATCCGCTCCATTTCGAACGGGGCAACGTTTTCCTTGTCCAATGTGTACTCCTTTCTATTTCCGATGACTTCAGTGGGGAGGGCGACCGTTTGACCGCCATCCTCAGTTTGAATTACCGGGTCCGATCCGGGTATCAGCCAACTGGACATTTAAATTTGGCCAAGTAGCTATGAATCCTCAGTTGCCCGAGGGTGTGTTGACGAGCTAGAATTGCGCAATGTTCCGCCTGTTTTTTGCTGGTCAAGGATTTTGTGACTAAACGGGGTGTCACTTTGGAGCGCGTAGTCTCAGATTCGGGTGACGATCCCTTTAGGGGTCGGACGTGGAGCGACCTCATCTACCCTGCGTCAATCTGCTTGATCGGTTTCGTCTCACTGAGCGGAGCTAGCGAGCAAAGTCGGGTGGCGTTAATAGCGCTAATCGCATTGATGATCGCGCTGCAATTTCAACGCAAACGATATCCTTTTCTGGTTCTTTTTCCGCCAGCAGTTTGTGCTCTTTTTGTAACTAACGTCTTCTTTCTTCCGACCGTGTTCAACTTGGCACTGCGTAAGCGAGGATGGGGCAGTTTCGCGGCTGTGGTCGCTGCTTTCGTCCTCTGCCGAGTCGGGTGGTCGGATAAGGAAACGATCGTCACTGTTCAGGCGGGTGAGAGGGAAACCAATGATCCAACTATTGCCTGGCTGGTTGAAGGCACGGTTCTCGTCATTGCGCCGTTCCTGGCTGGGCTGGTTATTTCCTACAATAGAAATCTGGTTGAGTCGTACCGGGTGATTGCGCAGCATAAAGAGCTGGAGCGGCAAAGAGTGGCTACAGAGGCCGTCCTCAGGGAGCGAGCCCGGATCGCCAACGAAGCGCACGATCATGTTGGCCATAAGTTAGCGCTGTTGTCACTGCAAGCGGGTGGCCTCGAGGTCAACGCCGACGCTGGCCCCGACGTGATCAAGGAGAACGCCCAATTGATACGAGAGACCGCGGTAGAGACGTTAGCGGACCTCAGAGTTCTTATTGACCGCTTGGACGATGCGTCGGCTTTCCAGGCCCCCGAAGATTTAGCTGCGATCGTGGCTGAAAATCGGAGAAGCGGGGCCGACATTACGCTAAACACTAGATCGCTTCGCCAGTTGGATGCAATGCCACAGGAAATGCGCCAGCTCGTCTCGCAAGTAGTTCAAGAGGCTCTAGCCAATGCCAGCGTTCATGCTCCACAAAGCCCGATTTCTATTGAACTGAGTGGCAGCGAAGGAGGCGAATTACAAATCTATATCCAGAACTCCGTGCGTGAGGTTGAATCGGGAGATCTAGTTAAGAAGCGCCGTGGGACGGGTTTGAAACGGGTAGAACGGCGAGTAAGCAAGTTCGGTGGCGTTGTGCGGTTTGGAGAGCGGTCCGGTCGCTTTGAACTACACGTTATAGTCCCTTGGCCCAAATCGGTGATCGCATAGGGAGACCATCGGATGATACGTGTGTACCTAGTGGATGATGATCCGATGGTTCGCCGGGGCTTGAAGTTCATACTCCAAGCGACCGACGATATCGAAGTTGTCGGCGAAGCAGGAAGCGGTGCTGAGGCTATTGATCAGCTTCCGAGTCTGCGTCCCGACGTGGTTGTTCTGGACGTCCGGATGCCAAACGTTGGAGGCCTTCAAGTTGCCGAATCGATTCTCAAGGCTGGGCATAGCCAAGCAATATTGATGATGACTGCATTCGATAATGAATCGACCGTCATGGAGGTCCTTGAGGCCGGTGCTATCGGGTTCCTATTGAAAGACGCGCCTCCTGAATCCGTAATCCAAGCAATTAGGGACACCTCCGCTGGCAAGGTCACTCTTTCCCCTCGTCATACTCGCATCCTGCTTGACGCGTACACCCGGGACGGCCAGGTTAATCGGCGGGTTGAAGCTCAACAGGCCCTAGCGGGCCTTAGCGAAAGGGAAACGGAAATAGCGATCTTAGTTGCACAGAGCTTAACTAATCAGGAGATCGCGAGAGCGATGTTGTTATCAACCGCTACGGTCAAAACCCACTTGACGAAGATTTTTGATGAACTCGGAATCGGTAACCGCGTTCAACTGGCACTCTTGGTGAGGGAAGCTGAGCTTATCTGAAGTGCGGCCCTATCCACATTCCTCGGCCTCTGGACTTCTGCTACTTTGTGCAGGTCCCCCAGGTTGGGTTATCGTAGCTGACCTCGGGTTTGAGATCCGAAAACCGATCCTGAGAAGGGCGCAGCTAGTAGCAGAATTCCCGACGCGGGCTGGGATGCCTATTACCCGAATCGTGATCGCAGAAGCTGACATGTCGATTTTCACCGTAAAAATCGACATGAAGGCAACGAAATGTCTGTTGATTCGAAATGACGTCGCCCCGACCACGAGTTGTCGATCTAGAAGGTGCCGTCTTGATTAACCCTCGCGCTTGTGCGTGGAGTGACCCAGCATGTCTTCCCACTCGACGATCTTCTTGCGCTCACGCGGGAAGGTCGGGTCGGCAGCGCTGCAGTGATACCGACAACCACGGTGAGCACCAGCACTGCCGTGACCACCAGCCACGACATACCCGCATCCTGGCGCAACGCCATAATGATGCCGCCGATAGCCATGATCGGCGCTGCCACCATAAAGTTCATGAACAGCAGGAACGTCATCTGCACCTGCTGCACGTCGTTCGTCCCGCGCGTGACCAAGGTGGCGGTGCCGAAGTGTGACATGTCCTCGTGGTCAAAGCCCGTCACGCGCTCGTACACCGCCGCGCGGACATCGCGGCCCGTTTCCATCGCGGCCTTGGATGTGAACCACGTCGCCCCGATAGCCGCCACGACCTGCACCAGCGCCACCACCAGCATCGTGCGGCCGACCCGCCAGATGTACGGCACGTCAGCCTGTGCGACACCGTTGTTGATGATGTCCGCGTTCAAATCCGGCAGGTACAGCGTGGCCGGGGTCGTGACCAGCTGCAGCACGATAACCAGCGCAATCGTCGGCGCGTAGCGTTTTCCAAATCGCGTGGTTAAGCGGATGAGATCCACGTGGGTGCCCTTTCTGTAGGTAACCGGGCAAGTGTAGACGTTTCTGGCGTGCTGCTGCCTAAAAGACGATATCGCCTTTTACAGGGTGCGCCGTTGCAAAACCCCAGGTCGCGGTCCGGTGGTTGGTGTAAAAGACGATATCGCCGTTTGGGCTGTGGTTGTAGCAGCGGTCCGCGGGGTGCGTCATGTCGATTTTGTAACAAAAAATCGACACATTGCGCGGACGTGTTTATTCTTTCGACATGACTGGAAACACAGCGGCGTTCGACCCTGCGAAGCCGTACAACGATCTTCCGCCGCTGCCACCACAGCACACGCTTGAGACCGCAAAGGTGCTCAAGGCTGTTATCGACGCTCGCAGCGAACTGGCCGCCCTCAACACCGCATGCCGGTTGGTCCCGAACCCGGAGATCATCACCTCCACTATCCCGTTGCGTGAGGCGCAGGCATCGACAGAGATCGAAAACATTGTGACCACGAACGATGAGCTGTTCCGGGCTCAGTGGAGCATCGATCTGGAGCCTACGCCGGCAACCAAGGAAGCGCTGCGCTACCGCGATGCTCTGCGGCGCGGCGTGGACCTGATCGCGGATAGGCCGGTGTCGGAGAAGGTTGCGGTTGAGGTGTGCTCGACCCTGCAGGGTGGGCAGGCCACGCTCCGCTCAACACCGGGTACCTACATCGGCGACCCGGTCACGGGCACGCGCGCATACACCCCACCCGAAGGCCTCGACGTGCTGCAACGCCACCTTTCGGCGTGGGAACGCTACATCTACTCGGACCACGGGTTGGATCCGCTGGTGTTGATGGCGGTGACGCATTACCAGTTCGAAGCTATCCACCCGTTTTACGACGGCAACGGCCGCACCGGCCGCATCCTCAACATCTTGTTGTTGCTGCAAGAGAAGGTGTTGTCACTGCCGGTGCTGTATCTGTCAGGGACGATCGTCGATAGGAAAGCGGAGTATTACCGGCTGCTGCGCGCGGTCACCGCAGACGGTGGGTGGGAGCAGTGGATCCTGTTCATGGTCAACGCGGTGACTGAGTCGGCCCGGAGCACAAGCTTGCTTATCGACGACCTCTGCACCCTCCAGGACACCACCACCGCCCGTGTCCGCGAAGCCGGCATCTCGCCAGCAGCCGAACTGGCGGAGCTGCTGTTCGTTCAGCCGTATGTCCGCATCACGGACGTGATCGATGCGGGACTGGCGAAGCGGCAGACAGCATCGATGTGGCTGTCGCAGCTGGTCGAGGCCGGCATCCTCGAAGAACAGAAGGCGGGGCGGTCGAAGGTGTTTCTGAACACGGCAGCGCTCGAGGTACTGACCCGACGCTAAACCCCGATATCGGGTTCGCGCTGCTGTGGCGTGCTGCTGCGCTGCTGTGACCTGCCGTGCTGCTGTGGCACCGCGACTGCCCAAAAGACGATATCGTCTTTTACAGGGTGCGCCGTTGCAAAACCCCAGGTCGCGTCTCGCCGATCGGTGCAAAAGACGATATCGCCTTTTTGGCTGTGGGGGCCGCTACGGTGCGCGGGGTGCGTCATGTCGATTGTGCGACAAAAAATCGACACGTCGCGTGGACGTGTCGATTCGGTGTACATGACGAGGCGCGCTTCTGGCGCACGCCACGGGGGCGCCGGAGCGCCGGGGCGCCGGCGTTACTCGCCGGCGCGGGAGTGACCCAGCATGTCTTCCCACTCGACGATCTTCTTGCGCTCGCGCGGGAAGGTCGGGTCGGCGGCGCCGAGGGCGCGCTCGGCCTCGTCGAGCTTGTACCAGCCGGCCCAGGTGGCGTAGTCGATGCCGCGCTCGCGAAGCAGGTCGAGGATCTCGTCCTTGCCGGTGTGGGTCGGTGCGGCGAGCTTGCCGGCGTCGGCGTCGGCGATGAGCATGTCGGTGGTTTCCTTCGCGTCCGACTTGGTGTTGCCGATCAGGCCGACCGGGCCACGCTTGATCCAGCCGGTGACGTACAGCTTCTCCTCCGGTGCGGCACCCTCTTCGGCGGTGACGAGGACGCGGCCGCCGTCGTTAGGAATGACGTGGCGCTCGAGGTCGAACGGCACGCCCTCGACAGGCTCGGAGCGGTAGCCGACGGCGTGGTAGACCTGCTGGACTGGCCAGTCGGTGAACTTGCCGGTGCCGCGGATGCCGCCTTCGCCGTCGAGTTCCTGGCGCTCGGTGCGTAGGCCGGTGATGTTGCCGGCGTCGTCGGTAAGCACCTCGACCGGTTCCTCGAAGAAGTGGATGTAGATCTTGTGCGGGGAGTCGTCCGGCTCGCGCATGGCGTACTGCTCAAGCACTTGGCAGTTGAGGTCGATGGATTTGTCGGCGCGACGGACCTCTTCGGAGAGCTGGTCGTAGTCGATGTCCTCCGGGTCGACGAGCACCTGGATGGTGTCGGACTCGTCGAGTTCGCGCAGTTCCTTCGGGGTGAACTTCGCCTGGGCGGGGCCGCGGCGGCCGAACATGTGGACCGTCTCGGCCTGGTTCTTCTTCAGGGACTCGTAGACGTTGTCCGGGATCTCGGTGACGGCGAGCTCGTCGGCGGTCTTGGCCAGCACGCGGGAGATATCCAGGGCCACGTTGCCCACGCCGATAACGGCGACTTCCTTGGCCTCGAGGTTCCAATCGCGCTCGAAGCGCGGGTTGCCGTCGTAGAAACCGACGAACTCGCCAGCGCCGATGGACTTATCGCCGCCCGGGATGAGCAGTTCACGGTCGCGTACAGCGCCGGTGGAGAGGACGACGGCGTCGTAGTAGTCGCGCAGCTCGTCGATGGTGATGTCGCGGCCGACGGTCACGTTGGCGATGAGGCGCAGCTTGTCCTTGTCCAGCACGTTGTGCAGGGATTTCACAATGCCCTTGATGCGCGGGTGGTCGGGCGCAACACCGTAGCGGATGAGGCCGAACGGGGCGGGCATCTGCTCGAAAAGGTCGACGTGAATATCGTGCTCTTCGTTGCGGATGAGCAGGTCAGAGGCGTAAATGCCGGCGGGGCCGGCGCCGATGACGGCGACGCGCAAGCTCATGGGTGATGGTCCTTTCGCAAAAGGGGAATTTTTTCGATGACCGACACTATAGCGCATAGACAGAGCGGTCTTAAAGTTTCAGTGATTTACATTCGTGTTTCGCGGGACAAGTAAAACGGACCTTGATAGACACGGTCAACCTATTGCATTCACGCAATTAACCGGCAGTTTCGTGGATTTGGTTGTGCTAGACAGGGTGGTACGGCATGCTTGCTCACCAACGCCAGAACTAACCGCATAGCCGAACCGATCGGTCTACTTTTTGGAGGGCCCGTGACCGCACCAACGAAAACCGCGAAACCGCGCGCAAAGAAGCCGCAGGGGCAATGGCTTATCGACGGCACCGCGCCGCTCAACCACGATGAAGAAATCAAGCAGGCGTCCCCGGTCCTCGACGTGAAGCAGCGTGTGATCGATACCTATTCCAAGGGCGGCTTCGACTCGATCGATCGCGAGGACCTGTACCCGCGCTTCAAGTGGCTTGGCCTGTACACCCAGCGCAAACAGAACCTGGGTGGCGAGTTCACCGGCGAGGACAACAAGGTGCTTGAGGACAAGTACTTCATGATGCGCATCCGTTTCGACGGAGGCATCTGCTCCACCGCGCAAGCCCGCGCCGTCGGGGAGTTGTCCCGCGATTACGCCCGCTCCACGGTGGACCTGACGGATCGGCAGAACATCCAGTTCCACTGGGTGCGCATCGAGGACGTCCCGGCGATCTGGGAGAAGCTGGAGGCGAACGGCCTGAACACCTGGGATGCCTGCGGGGATGTGCCGCGCGTGATCCTAGGCTCGCCGGTGGCCGGCATTGCCAAGGATGAGATCATCGACGCCACGCCCGCGATTCGGCAGATCCAGGAGATCGTTACCGCAGAGGAGTTCCAAAACCTGCCGCGCAAGTTCAAGTCCGCGATCTCCGGCAACGCACGCCAGGACGTGGTCCACGAGATCAACGATCTCGCATTCATCGGCGTCGAGCACCCTGAACTCGGCCCCGGCTTCGAGTGCTACGTGGGCGGAGGCTTGTCGACGAACCCGATGCTGGCACAATCCCTCGGCGCCTTTGTCACCCTCGAGCAGGTCCCGGACGTGTGGGCGAACGTGGTGCGCATCTTCCGCGATTACGGTTACCGTCGCCTGCGCAACCGTGCACGTCTGAAGTTCCTGGTTGCGGAGTGGGGTGTGGAGAAGTTCCGCCAGATCCTCGAGGAGGACTACTTGGGGTACAGGCTCCCGGACGGCCCGCACGCCCCGAACAACCTGGTAGACCGCGACCACATTGGTGTGCATGAGCAGAAGGACGGCAACCTGTACATCGGTGTGAAGCCGACGCTTGGCCACATGTCGGGCGAGCAACTCATCGCCCTGGCTGACCTGGCGGAGAAGTACGGCGTGACGGATCTGCGTTTCACCCCGTTCAAAGAGGTGTTGCTGCTTGGGGTCGAGCCGGGTGCCGTGGAAAACCTTCAGGCGGATCTGGAGGAGATGGGCCTGTACTCCAAGCCGAGCGAGTTCCGCCGCGGCCTGCTGTCGTGCACCGGCCTGGAGTACTGCAAGTTGGCGCACGTGACCACCAAGTCCCGCGCCATTGAGCTGGCCGATGAGTTGGAGGAGCGCTTCGGGGACCTCGACTCGCCGATCACCATTTCGCTCAACGGTTGCCCGAACGCCTGCGCCCGCCACCAAGTCTCCGACATCGGTTTGAAGGGCCAGATGGTGGATAACGGCCACGGCGAAAAGGTCGAAGGCTTCCAGGTACACCTTGGCGGCACGATCGGCGAGGGCGCGAACTTTGGCCGGAAGCTGCGTGGTCACAAGGTGTTGTCCAGTGAGTTGACGGAGTATGTGGCCCGGGTGGTGCAGCGCTTCGTCGATAAGCGTGAAGGCGCTGAGACCTTCCGCGACTGGGTCGCGCGCGCCGACGAGGAGGACCTGCGATGAGCTTTCGCCGCGAACCAAACCCGAACCGCAACTTTCCCACCTTCTGCCCGTACTGCGGCGGCGAGGATCTGTGGCCGAACGAACAGACCGAATTCGCGTGGAAGTGCTGCGAATGCCTCCGCGTCTTCGAAGTGAAGTTCCACGGCCAGGACGACCCACAAGGTGCGCCGTCGAAGGCGCCATCCACGGAGGAAGCGCTGCAGGCCTCGCTCGCACGCCACGGCCACACCGGCGCATTGAAAGGCAACCAATGATCAACCTGCTCAACCAGCCCAGCGACTTCCGCGACCCCGATATCAGCCCCGACGGCCCGACAACGACATCGCCGTTGTCCGAAGAGGTGGCGCAGCAAAACGCATTGCTTGTCGACGACTGGGCCGCAAAACTCCACAACGCCCCCGCCTCCGAGATTCTTCAGTGGGCGAACGAGTACGCGCCGGGCCCACTCGTCGTGACCCTGTCTATGGAAAACACGGTGCTCGCCGAACTGGCCGAGCGCCACCTTCCCGGCGCGGACTTTCTGTTCCTGGACACCGAGTACCACTTCCCGGAAACCCTGGAGGTGGCCGACCAGGTGGAGGCGCGCTACCCCTCGCACCGCTTGGTGCGGGCGAAGGCGCAACTGACCCGCGCACAGCAGGACGAGACGTACGGGCCCAACCTGTACCTGCGCGCCCCGGGTGCGTGCTGCCGCATGCGCAAGGTCGAGCCGCTGGCGGTGCATATGAGCCCGTACGCCGGCTGGATCACGGGGCTGCGCCGCGCCGACGGACCCACCCGCGCCGACGCGCCCGCGCTCAGCCTCGATGCGACCGGACGGTTGAAGATCTCCCCGCTGGTCACCTGGTCCTTGGAGGACACCGCCGCCTTCGAGCGCGACAACGACCTGATTATCCACCCACTGACCCGGAAGGGTTATCCCTCCATCGGCTGCGCCACCTGCACCCTGCCCGTGGCAGAAGGGGAGGACCCACGCGCCGGGCGCTGGGCGTTTGCCACCAAGACAGAGTGCGGCCTGCACGAATAGCCGAGAAGCGCAACAACCGGACAACAAGGAGCAACACAATGACGCAAGCAACGGCAACGGCAACGCAACTGTCGCCGCACTTGAAGGATTTAGAAAACGAGTCGATCCACATCATCCGTGAGGTGGCGGGGCAGTTCGACAAGATTGGTCTGCTGTTTTCCGGCGGGAAGGATTCCTGCGTGGTGCTGGAACTCGCGCGTCGCGCGTTCTACCCGGCCAAGCCGCCGATTGAGCTGCTGCACGTGGATACGGGGCATAACTTCCTGGAGGTGATTGAGTTCCGGGATGGTGCCGTCGATAAGCATGGGTTCCGTCTGCGAGTCGCCCACGTGCAGGATTGGATCGACCGCGGTGACCTGCAAGAACGCCCCGACGGCACCCGTAATCCGCTGCAAACCGTGCCGCTGGTGGAAACCATCGCCGAGGTCGGATACAACGCCGTGCTGGGCGGGGCGCGTCGCGACGAAGAACGTGCCCGCGCCAAAGAACGCGTCTTCTCCGTCCGCGACTCCTTCGGCGGATGGGATCCGCGCCGCCAACGCCCCGAACTGTGGGACCTCTACAACGGCGCAACCCTGCCCGGCGAAAACGTCCGCGTCTTCCCAATCTCCAACTGGACTGAAGCCGACGTGTGGGAGTACATCGGCGCGCGAGGCATCGAACTGCCATCCATCTACTACGCCCACGACCGCGAAGTGTTCGGCCGCGACGGCATGTGGCTCACCCCCGGCGAATGGGGAGGCCCTCGCGAGGGCGAACAGCTTCAAACGCGCCGGGTGCGCTACCGCACCGTCGGCGACATGTCCTGCACCGGCGCCGTCGACTCCGACGCAGAAACGATCGACGAGGTCCTCGTCGAGATCGCCAACTCCACTCTGACCGAACGCGGCGCAACTCGTGCCGACGACCGCCTGAGCGAATCCGCCATGGAAGACCGCAAGAAGGAAGGCTACTTCTGATGACCGCCCCAACCATCGTCCCCACTACTACCTCCGAAAACGCCCCTGAAACCGGCGCTGCCGAAACTGCCACCGCCGCGCTGTCCGCCCGCGAGACGCTGCGCCTGTGCACCGCCGGCTCCGTCGACGACGGCAAATCCACCTTCGTCGGCCGCCTGCTGCATGACACCAAGTCGGTGCTCGCCGACCAGCTCGCCTCCGTGGAGCGCACCTCCGCCGACCGCGGTTTCGAGGGCCTCGACCTGTCGCTGCTGGTCGACGGCCTGCGCGCCGAGCGTGAGCAGGGCATCACTATCGACGTGGCCTACCGCTACTTCGCCACCGACAAGCGCACGTTCATCCTCGCCGATACCCCAGGCCACGTGCAGTACACGCGCAACACCGTGACCGGCATGTCCACGTCGCAAGTGGTGGTGCTGCTTGTCGACGCCCGCAACGGCGTCGTCGAACAAACCATCCGCCACCTCACCGTGGCCAAACTCCTCGGCGTGCGCACCGTGATCTTGGCGGTGAACAAGATCGACCTCGTTGACTACTCGCAGCAGCGTTTCGACGAGATCAAGGCCGAATTCGACGCCAAGGCCGGCGAACTCGGCATCGAGGAGCCGCACGTCGTGCCGATTTCCGCGCTGCGCGGCGATAACGTCGCGGAGCGCAGCGACGCGACGCCCTGGTACACCGGCCCGACCGTGCTCGAACTGCTGGAGAGCATCCCGGTACAGCGCGGCCGCGCCGATGACCTGGACTTCCGTTTCAACATCCAGGTCGTGCTGCGTGAACACGCCTCCGACTACCGTGCCTACGCGGGCCGCGTCAACGCCGGATCGATCACGGTTGGCGACGAGATCCTCGCCCCCTACGGCCGCACCACCACCGTTGCCGGCATCGACACCGCCGACGGCCCCGTGGACACCGCCCATGCCGGCGACTCCGTAGCGCTGCGACTGACCGACGATATCGACCTGACCCGCGGTGACCTGCTGGCCTCCGGCTCACGCCCCGAGGATGTGCGCGAGTTCGATGCCACCGTCGTCGGCCTCAACGAGAAGGACCTGCGCGCAGGCCAGGCCGTGAAGCTCCGCATCGGCACCGCGTTCGTCCGCGCCCGCGTGGCCAGCGTCGAGCGTGTCTTAGACATCGACGGCGCCGAAGGCGACAACACCGCACCCGAAGCGGTTGCGCTCAACGACATCGCGCACGTGACCATCCACACCGCCGACGAACTGCCCGTCGAGCAGTACGCAGCCCGCGGTGCGGTGGGCAACTTCTTGCTCGTCGACCAGGCAAGTGGGAACACGTTGGCGGCTGGGTTCGTCGGAAAGCGCCTGCGGTAACCACCATGACCGCGCTGATCACCCTCTCCCACGGCTCGCGGCACCCCCGCGCCAAAGAAGGCATCCGCGCGCTCACCCAAGCCGCGGCCGCGCAACTCGGCGTGGAGTGGGCCGACGCCCACCTGGAGTTCGATACACCCACACTCGCAGAGGCAGCTGCCTGCTTATCCTCGTCGCGCGCGATTGTGGTCCCGCTGCTGTTCACCCGCGCATTCCACGCCAAAATCGACGTGCCGCGCCACCTCGCCGAAGCCCGCCAGCACTGCGACCTCGTGCTCGCCGAGCCGCTCGGCACCGGCGGCGACATCGCGGATGTCCTCGCGCGCCGCTTGCGTATCGACGACCCCACCGCCACCCACGCAACCCTCTTCCCAGTCGGCACCTCCAACCCTGAACAAGCCGCCAACTACGACCGCCTCGCCGCCGAAGTTGGCGGGCGCGCCGGGGTGGAAACGGCGGTGGTGTCGGCGACGCGAGGCCAGCGCCGCTTCGGCAATACACATGTGCTCCCACTGTTTGTCACCCACGGAACCCTGCTCGACCGGATCCCCGACGACCTGCCGGCATCCGGGCCGCTAACTACAGATCTCGCGCGGGTCGTCGCCAATCGATACCGCGCCGCCGAGAAAGGCGCCTGACATGTACAAACTCGAAACACTGCTGCTCATCGCAGTTGCCGGGCTCGCCGCACAACTTGTCGATGGCGGCCTAGGCATGGGCTTCGGCGCCACCTCATCCACCATGCTTATCGCGCTCGCCGGTATCACCCCGGCCGCTGCGTCCGCCGTCGTCCACACCGCGGAACTGGGCACGACACTGGCCTCCGGCGTGGCGCACACGCGCTTCGGCAACGTGGACTGGCGCACCGCCTGCGCCATCGGCATCCCCGGCGCCATCGGCGCTTTCCTCGGTGCAACCGTGCTCGTGCGGCTTTCCACCGAAGCGGCACGTCCGGTGATGTCGCTGATCCTCGCGCTAATCGGGCTGAACCTCATGCTGCGCTTCGCCCGGGGGCTCACCCAACGCAAACTCGCCGCGAAGCCTCACTCGCGCGGCTTTCTCGCAGGCCTCGGGCTCTTCGGCGGGTTTATCGACGCTACCGGCGGCGGAGGCTGGGGACCCGTGACCACCTCCACGTTGCTTACCGCAGGGCGTGCCGAGCCGCGCCGCATCGTCGGCACCGTCAACACCGCCGAGTTTTTGGTCACCCTCGCCGCAACACTCGGGTTCGCGGTTGGGATGTGGCGTGACCTCGTCGCAAATCTCGCGGGCGTGCTGGCCCTGCTCATCGGCGGCGTGATCGCAGCACCCATCGGAGCGTGGATGGTCAGCCGTATGAACCCCATCGCGCTCGGCGGCGTCGTCGGCACCCTGGTCGTGTTGCTGAACCTGCCCGTCGTCTTGTCGTATGCCGGCATGACCAGCGGACTCTGGGTCGTCCGCTTGCTTATCGTTGCAATCGGAGCCGCCCTCTCCTGGCGAGGCATCCAACGCGCCCGCGCCAACTCCCGCGCCGCATCCGAGCGCGAAGGCGCAACAGTGGTGGAGCCGCAGCCTGCCCGCATACGATAAGCAACTATGTCTGATTTGCTCATCGTTGCAGCCATGAAAGAAGAAGCCGCCGACATCATGTCCGGAGGCGACCATGAGGTACTCATCACCGGCATCGGCACCCTGCCCGCCGCAATCGCCTTGACCCGCCGCCTCTCCGAAGGCCCGCTGCCGTCACGCGTCATCAACGTCGGTACCGCCGGCGCGCTCGTCGACCTCGAGTCCGGCGTCTACGAAATTTCCGACGCCGTCAAGCACGACTTCAAAGTCGGCGGCACCTCCGACATCACCGACTTTGTCTACCCACGCTGGTTCAACTTCGAACCCCTCACCGACCTGCCGAAGGCGAAGCTGGCCACCGGTGACGCATTTGTGAACCGCTCCGATCTTCGCGACGAGCTCGCCAAAGAGTGCCAACTCGTCGACATGGAGGGCTACGCGCTTGCCGCCGTATGCTCCACCTTTGGCGTCCCGCTGACCCTGCTCAAGCAGGTTTCGGACTCCGCCGACGAAGGCGCCTCCGCTGTTTGGGAGGCCGCCCTCGAGCGCGCCCGCGTGGAGCTCGAGCAGGCGCTGCGTGAGCACCTTCGCTGAAGACGCGGGCATTTCGCTTGACGACGACCCCACGTCCCTCTTCCAGCTCCTCGTCCTGTGCATGCTGCAAGCGAAGCCCATACGCGCCACCGCCGCCGTCGACGCCGCACGCGGACTGTTCGACGCCGGCCTGACCTCACCATCTGCACTGGTTGAAGCGCCGCGCTCGCAATTGATCCGCATCTTCGGCGCCGCCGGCTACGCCTGCGCGACCATGTTCGCCCGCGAGGCGCAGGGGGTGTGGCCGGAGTTGGCGCCGGTCTTCGACAAGAAGGCACTGCAGGGGGCCGCGAAGTTGGGACTGCCGGAAGATGCGCAGGAGCTCGAATCGCACGCCCGGTCCGAGGGTGTTGCCTTGCCCGCTTTCGCTGCCCACCTAGTCAAAGTGGCTCTCGGCGTTGAATGATCGGTCGTGGCAGGCGGATCGTCTAGCTAGACCTTCTGCCGGACTAGACGATCAAGCATTCCGCGCTGAATTTCCCCAGGTGAAGTTGCAACTGGTTTTCATTTAGGGGCGAATCGTCTAGCAGCGTCAGAAGCGAGCTAGACGATCCGCTCCGAACAGCTCCCAGACATGCAGAAAGCCCGCCGGCGTAAACGCGCCAGCGGGCTAAAAGCAGCTACCTCGCAGAAGTTACTTTGCAAACTCCTCGACGAGTGCGGCGTTGAAGGCCGGCAGGTCGTCCGGGGTGCGCGACGAGATGACGCCGGAGTCGATGACAACTTCCTCGTCGACCCACTCGGCACCGGCGTTGACCAGGTCGGTCTTGACGTTGGCAACGGAGGTGATCTTCACGTCCTTCAAGATGTCGGCATCCGTCATGATCCAGCCACCGTGGCAGATCACGCCGATCGGCTTGCCTGCGTCCTTGAACGCCTTGACCAGGGCGACGGCGTCGGAATCAACGCGGATGGCATCCGCGTTGAGGGTGCCCCCCGGGAGGATGAGGGCGTCGTAGTCGGCAGCCTTGGCGTCGGCGGTGGTGACGTCGACGGCGACCTTGGCGCCCTTCTTGCCCTCGATCTCACCGGTTTCGGTGGAGACGACCTTGGTGGTTGCGCCGGCTTGTTCGACGGCCTCCTTCGGGGAGGTCAGTTCGGAATCTTCAAAGCCGTCGGTCGCGAGGATTGCGATGGTCTTGTTATTCAGATCGGCCATTGGTATTTCCTTTCGTCGATAACCAATTGCGGCACACCACCGTACCTAGTCTTCGTCGTTCACGCCGGGGAGGCGTCCGGGTGGGTTGGTGTCGATGTCGGACGGGGTGTCGTCGTCAAGCGGGACGCGCGTGGAGCCAAGCCCCTCTTTCACGGGCTCCTTCTCGCGTTTGGCCAGGCGCATCATGTGGTCGCGCACGGCGAGGAAGGATTCCTTGGAATCCATGGTCTGAGTTTGTTGGGTGGCCATGGCTATCTCGTCGGCGGTGATCTCGCCGGAGCGCAGCGAGACCATTTCAGCCCAGTAACGCAGCCACACGGCGGCGACAGCGGCAACCGGAACCGCGAGGAACGCGCCGACGATGCCGAACAGGGTGCCGCCGACAGCGACGGCGAGCAGGACCACGGCGGCGTGTAGGCCCATCGCCTGGGACTGCAGGATCGGCGAGAGAACGTTGCTCTCCAGCTGCTGTACGGCGATGATGAGGATGAGCACGAACACGGCGTTCATGAACCCGTTGGACACCAACGCGATGATCACCGCCAGAGCGCCTGCAGAAATCGCACCGACGATCGGGATGAAGCCGGCGAAGAACGTGATCACCGCGAGCACCGGCCACAGTGGCACGCCGAGGAACAGTAGGCCGAGACCGATGAAGATGGCGTCAACACCGGACACGATGGCCTGGGTGCGGATGAATCCGGACAGGGTGTTCCAGGAGCGGCTGCACACTTCGGTGAGGTGCCAACCAGCGCGCACGCCGGTGTACTTGCGCACCCATGGCAGGAAGCGGTCGCCGTCTTTGAGGAAGAAGAAGGTGAGCACCAGGGTCAGTGCGAGCGTGGTGCCTACCGACGCAATCGCGCCCAGGCCCGAGAACACTCCCGACGCAATGTTGGAGGCCTGGCCCTTGGCAAAGGCGGTGACTTGATCGACGGTTTCTTGGATCTTTTCCGGCTCAAGGAATGCCAGGTCGCGCTGTTTCAGCCAATCGACGATCTGATTGAGGCCCTGCTCAGTCTGACGTACGAGCTCGCTGCCTTGGCTTTTCACGGTTGGGGCCATGGCGGCGAAGATGCCGCCGATGATGCCGAAGAAGCCGATCAGGGTGATGAACGTGGCCAGGGATGCGGGGACCTTGTGGTCGCGCATCCAGCGCACCGGTGGCCACAGGACGGTGGACACAATCAGTGCTAGAAGAATCGGCAGAAGGCCCATCCAGACCCATTTGAGCAGGTAGAGAAGGATGGCCGTGGCTGCGACAACGATGATGAAGCGCAGTGCCCACGCGGCGGCGGTGCGGCCGTCGGAGGCGATGACCTCGCCGCGGTCAACCGGCTCGCGGGAGAGGTCTTGGGCGGCGTCGGCCGTGGTGGGCAGTGTCTGGATCGGGTCTACAGCCGTGTCCAGAGCTCCCACATATTTTGGTTTTTTACGTTCACTCACGTGGTCATTGTGTCAGAGATGTGTGGTTATGCATAAGGGGAAGGGGCGTGGGGTCGTCGAAAAGTGCGCGCAAGGGGAAGTTGTCCTAGACCACAAAGGGATTTGGGTGTAGTGTGGCCCACAATTCATTCCACGACCGAGAAAGGCCACGACGATGACAGTGTATCCCTACCCTGGTACCGAGGGCTCGAACGTCAAGTTCCGTAAGCGCTACGACAACTACATCGGTGGCGACTGGGTTCCGCCGGTAGATGGCGAGTACTTCGAGAACATCACCCCGGTCACCGGCGAGGTGTTCTGCGAGGTTGCGCGCGGTAAGGAAGCCGACATCAACTTGGCACTCGATGCTGCACACAAGGCCGCACCCGCGTGGGGCAAGACCTCCCCGCAGGAGCGTTCCGGCGTCCTGCTGAAGATCGCGGACCGTATGGAGGAGCACCTTGAGGAGCTCGCCGTTGCGGAAACGTGGGAGAACGGCAAGGCTGTGCGTGAGACGCTCGCCGCCGATATCCCGCTGGCCATTGACCACTTCCGTTACTACGCAGGCGCGCTGCGTGCACAGGAAGGTCGTTTGAGCCAGATTGACGACGACACCGTCGCTTACCACTTCCACGAGCCGCTCGGCGTTGTCGGACAGATCATTCCGTGGAACTTCCCGCTGCTCATGGCGGCCTGGAAGCTTGCTCCGGCGCTGGCTGCAGGTAACGCGATCGTGCTCAAGCCGGCGGAGCAGACCCCGGCGTCGATCCTGTATCTGATGGATCTGATCGGCGACCTCATTCCGGCGGGTGTGCTGAACATTGTCAACGGTATGGGCGACGAGGCCGGCGCGGCACTGTCTGGTTCTGACCGCATTGCCAAGATTGCGTTCACCGGCTCGACTGAGGTGGGCAAGATCATTAACAAGGCCGCGGCCGACAAGATCATCCCGGTCACCCTCGAGCTTGGTGGCAAGTCCCCGGCACTGTTCTTCGAGGACATCTTTGCCAAGGATGATGACTTTAAGAAGAAGGCCATCGAGGGCTTCGCTATGTTCGCTCTGAACCAGGGGGAGGTCTGCACCTGTCCGTCCCGTGCGCTGGTGCATGAGTCCATTGCGGACGAGTTCCTTGAGCTGGGTGTGCAGCGCGTCAAGCAGATCAAGACCGGCAACCCGCTGGACACCGAAACGATGATGGGTGCGCAGGCCTCCACCGAGCAGATGGACAAGATTAAGTCCTACCTCGAGCTTGGGCCCCAGGAAGGTGCTGAGGTGCTCACCGGCGGCGGCGTGAACAAGATTGAGGGCCTGGAAAACGGCATGTACATCGAGCCGACCGTGTTCAAGGGCACCAACGACATGCGTATCTTCCAGGAGGAGATCTTCGGCCCGGTCATGTCCGTCACCACGTTCAAGGACTTCGACGAGGCCATCCGCATTGCCAACGACACCATCTATGGTCTCGGCGCCGGTGTCTGGGCGCGCTCCGGCACCACCGCATACAAGGCGGGTCGCGCGATCCAAGCGGGTCGTGTGTGGGTGAACCAGTACCACTCCTACCCGGCTCACGCGGCGTTCGGTGGTTACAAGAAGTCCGGCATCGGCCGCGAAACCCACCTGATGATGCTCGACCACTACCAGCAGACTAAGAACCTCCTCTGGTCCTACTCCGAGAAGGAAACCGGCCTGTTCTAAGAGCATTTGCTTAGCGACGACACCCTCACCGCCCACTTATGTTCCCGGTCGGTGAGGGTGTTTTTGCGTGCTTCTACCTGCGGAAATAAATAAAGTTGCGTCGAGTGGGAACAACTTTGGGTACAGTGCCGTTACATAGATTGAGTGCAACAGGCTCAAGGATGTGTCCGCCGGTGTTATAGTGGTGGCCGTCAAGTTGAGTCGAAGCGCATCAACTTACTGATAAACCACATTTCAACAGGAGGAATTACTCTTATGGCACGCGCAGTTGGTATTGACCTTGGCACCACGAACTCGGTTGTCTCCGTCCTCGAGGGCGGCGAGCCGGTAGTTATCGCTAACGCTGAGGGTTCCCGCACCACCCCGTCGGTCGTCGCGTTTGCGAAGAACGGCGAGGTGCTTGTTGGTCAGTCTGCAAAGAACCAGGCGGTGACCAACGTCGATCGCACGATCCGCTCCGTGAAGCGTCACATGGGCGAGGACTGGACCGTAGATATCGATGGCAAGAAGTACACCCCGCAGGAGATTTCCGCTCGTACGCTGCAGAAGCTGAAGCGCGACGCGGAGGCTTACCTGGGTGATGAGGTCACTGAGGCTGTTATTACTGTCCCGGCTTACTTCGAGGACGCTCAGCGTCAGGCCACCAAGGAGGCTGGCCAGATCGCAGGCCTGAACGTCCTGCGTATCGTGAACGAGCCGACCGCTGCGGCTCTGGCTTACGGCCTGGATAAGGCTGAGAAGGAAGAGACCATCCTGGTCTTCGACCTCGGTGGCGGCACCTTCGACGTGTCCCTGCTGGAGATCGGCGACGGTGTCGTTGAGGTCCTGGCTACCGCTGGTGACAACGAGCTCGGTGGCGACGACTGGGATAACCGCGTAGTCGAGTGGCTCGTGGACAAGTTCAAGTCCCAGAACGGCGTTGACCTGTCCAAGGACAAGATGGCTATGCAGCGTCTGCGCGAGGCTGCGGAGAAGGCCAAGATTGAGCTCTCGTCTGCACAGCAGGCTTCCATCAACCTGCCGTACATCACGGTTGACTCCGAGAAGAACCCGCTGTTCCTCGACGAGACCCTGACCCGCACCGAGTTCCAGAAGATCACCTCCGACCTGCTGGATCGCACCAAGACTCCGTTCAACCAGGTGATTAAGGATGCTGGCATGTCTGTCGGCGACATCGATCACGTTGTGCTGGTTGGTGGCTCGACCCGTATGCCGGCTGTGACCGAACTGGTCAAGGAGCTCACTGGCAAGGAGCCGAACAAGTCCGTGAACCCGGACGAGGTTGTGGCTCTGGGTGCTGCGCTTCAGGCTGGTGTGCTGCGTGGCGACGTCAAGGATGTGCTCCTGCTGGACGTCACCCCGCTGTCCCTCGGTATTGAAACCAAGGGTGGTGTGATGACCAAGCTCATCGAGCGCAACACCACCATCCCGACGAAGCGTTCGGAGACCTTCACCACGGCTGAAGACAACCAGCCGTCCGTGCAGATCCAGGTCTTCCAGGGTGAGCGCGAGATTGCTTCCGCGAACAAGCTGCTCGGCTCCTTCGAACTGGCAGGTATCGCTCCGGCACCGCGTGGTGTTCCGCAGATCGAGGTCACCTTCGACATCGACGCCAACGGCATCGTGTCCGTGTCCGCGAAGGATAAGGCCACCGGCAAGGAGAACACGATCAAGATCCAGGACGGCTCTGGTCTGTCTGATGAAGAGATCGATCGCATGATCAAGGACGCCGAGGCTCACGCTGATGAGGACAAGAAGCGTCGCGAGGAGCAGGAGACCCGCAACAACGCGGAGACCATGGCGTACCAGACCCGCAAGTTCATGGACGAGAACGGCGAGAAGCTCTCCGAGGACATCAAGACCCGCGTCACCGAGGCTGCCGATGCTGTCGACGAGGCCCTCAAGGGCGAGGACCTGGATGCCATCAAGTCCGCAGTGGAGAAGCTGACCACCGAGTCCCAGGCAATGGGCACCGCGCTCTACGAGGCTCAGGCCAACGAGGGTGCTACCCAGGCTGATGCTGGCGACGACAACGTTGTGGACGCCGAGGTTGTCGAGGACGACGACACCGACGCCGACAACAAGTAATCCAACCCAGTACGTGTAAGGAGGCGACGTCTGATGACGAACCCGAACAACGAGCAGATGCCCGACAACCCGGGTAATCCGGAGGCGACGGACGAACAGTACGTCTCCCCGGATCAGGCGGAAGCCCTGGCCGACGAGGCGGCTGAGTCCGAGGCACTGTCCACGGACGAGGACCCCCTTGTTGCCGCGGAAGCTGAGTTGAAGGACTTGGAAGGCGCAGCGCAGATTGCAGAGGGCGAGGTAGACCCGGACGCCGATGGCGACGGCACGGTCAGCGACGTCGAGTTGCAGCTCGCAGAGCGCACCGAGTCCCTGCAGCGTGTGAGCGCCGAGTACGCCAACTACCGCCGTCGTACCGAGCGTGAGCGTGGCGAAATTGCCACCACGGCGAAGGCAAAGTTTGCCACTGAACTGCTGCCGCTGCTGGACGATCTCGATCTCGCCCAGCAGCACGGCGACCTGGAAGAAGGCCCGCTGAAGGCTTTCGCGGATAAGTTCCGTTCCATCGTCGCTGGCCAGGGTGTGAAGGAGTTCGGTGCCGAAGGCGACGAGTTCAACCCGGAGGTCCACGAGGCCGTGCAGGATCTGTCCCAGGGCGATGAAAAGGTTCTGGGAACGGTGCTGCGCAAGGGCTACACGGTGGGTGACCGCTTGGTGCGAAACGCCATGGTGATCATCGCCGATCCGGCCGAAAGTGCCGATACCACCGAGTAACAACAACTTGGTGGCAGGGCCGGGGAATGGGTACACGCAAACAAGAAGCGGCCTGATCCCCGGCCTTTTTACTTAGATTATTTAGTGAACGAAATTTAGAAGACAACAACTCCACACCGATTTACAGCGAAAGGAGGGTGCGAGATGGCTATGCAACAGGAATGGGCCGACAAGGATTATTACGGCGACTTAGGTGTGTCGTCGACGGCAAGCCAGGCCGATATTAAGAAGGCGTACCGCAAGCTCGCACGCGAAAACCACCCGGATTCGAACCCCGGCAACAAGAAGGCCGAGGAGAAGTTCAAGCGGGTCGCGGAAGCCTACGACGTTATTGGCGACGAGCAGAAGCGCAAAGAATACGACCAGTTGAAGTCCATGATCGGCTCGGGCGGCTTTGGCCGGTTCGGGCGGGGAGGAGCGTCCGGTTTTCCGGGCGGGTTTCGCGGCACGGAAACGGAATTCGACCTCTCGGACATCTTCGGATCAGCCGCTAGTGGACAAGCTGGAGACGGCGGCCTTGGTGATATCTTCGGTGGCTTCTTTGGCGGCCGCGGCGGTGCTGGCAGGAACGCTCGGCCGTCGCGGGGGGCCGACGTCGAAACGGAAATAACCCTCGACTTCCGCGAAGCCGCCAAGGGCACGACGTTCCCTGTCGAGCTCACCGGCGACGCACCGTGCACCACCTGCCACGGTTCCGGTTCGAAGTCTGGCAAGACGCACACGTGTGAGGTCTGCTCCGGCTCCGGTTACATCCGGGAGAACTCCGGCGCGTTCGGCATGGCTCGTCCCTGCACGAACTGCGGCGGCACCGGCGAGGTCATTGAGGATCCGTGCACCACATGCAACGGCACAGGCACCGTCCGCCGTACCCGTTCGATCACGGTCCGCATCCCCGCAGGCGTCATCGATGGTCAGAAGGTGCGCCTTGCAGGCCAAGGCGAAGCAGGTCCCAACGGCACTCCCGCCGGCGACTTGTTCGTCATGGTGCATGTGCGTAGCGACGACACCTTCACCCGCTCCGGCGACGACCTCGAAGTCACGGTCCCCGTCTCCTTTGCTGAGGTCGCCCTCGGCGCCACCATCGCGGTGCCGACTCTGGACAACCCGGTGAAGGTCAAGGTCCCCGCTGGCACCCCGAACGGCCGCACCTTGCGCGTGCGTGGCCGTGGTATCCCGAAGAAGTCCGGCAACGCCGGCGACCTGTTGGTCACGGTTGAGGTGAAGGTGCCGAAGGATCTCGACCCGTCCGCGACCAGTGCGCTGCGCGCATACGCCCAGGCCGAGAAGGATTCTGGTTTCGACCCGCGCGCCGGCTGGTCCGAGCGCTAGACGGCGAAAGGAGGTGTAACCATGGCAGAAGAGAAGGAATACTTCGTCATCTCTGTCGCCGCCGAGCTCACCGGCATGCACGCCCAGACCCTGCGCACCTACGACAGGCTCGGCCTGGTCACCCCGATGCGTACCAAGGGGGGCGGTCGCCGCTACTCCAGCCGCGACATCTCGATGCTGCGCCGCATCCAGTACCTCTCCCAGGAGGAAGGCGTGAACCTGGCGGGCATCAAGACGATCATTGAGCTCTCCGCGCAGATCGAGGAACTGCAGGACGAGTTGGATGCCCAGCGCGGTCACAACGAAGAGCTGCGCCAGAAACTCCGCAACGGTTCTCGCCGTGGTGGCGAGTTGGTGCACGTGCCCCGTTCCACCGCGGTCGTTGCATGGGAGCCAGCTGCTTCACGACGACGCCGTCGCCGCAACCTCACCCCCGACAACTAGTCGGGTTGGTTGGTTTGTAACCTCTAGTCGAGAGGTGGCCATGGTGGGCGACCGGTGAGTCCGGTCGCCTTTACATCCTTTGGAAGTGCTTCATCAAGGTTCGCCATGGCCTGGTACTTCTTCAAGAACGCCTCGTGGGAGTCGAAGGCATTGGCCTCGATAGCCCAGCGCAGCAAAGTAAGAGTGTCTGCATGCTGGATTCGGCCACCAGGTGTGTGGCGCCCAAACGTCTGCTGCATTTTTAATGCGTTGGATTCGCGACGAATCCTCGCGGTGCCTTCTTCTTCGTCGCACACCACGATGACATGCTCACCTCTTCGGGCGAGTGCTACGGCATGCAGGATGGCCATGTTTTCTCCACGGTCACGAGTTTGCTTGTACATTTCATCGAAACCAAGGCGCAGAATGGACTGACAAAGCTGCCGTAACTCGTCGGTCGGTGTGTCGGGGAGGGTGATCTTAAAACGCTCGGGTAAGCGTGGCCAGAGTTCTGCAGCCCTCGCAAACTGTGGCCTGCGCGTCGGGGTGTCCATGATTTCGTACTCGACCGCTTCTGGTACGTGGATTGCATGGTTTCCCAAGGCTGCGATCAGTTGCGGAACGGAATCAGTGGCAAGAAACTTAAAGATCGGTCCAGTATCCAGAATGTGCACGCAGCCTACCCATTCATAAGAACGTGGAGTTCCTCAGCGGTAAGGCCTCCGTTTTTGGGCACTGGGCGAGCGGGAGCTTCGTCGTCGTCAATAGGTGTAATGCCTTGTTTTGAAAGGAGGTCGGCAAAGCGTGGTGCGCTTTCCTCGCTTTGCAAACGTGCGAGGGCTGGATAGCTCAGTTGGCGCCATCTGTACGCTTCTGTCGCTCGAGTCATGAGCGCTTGAGGCGCACGAGGAGTCGACGAGCCAATGACAAGTGTTCGGTACTCGGACAGCCACCCATATTGGAGGGCCATCGATTTGGTCGTTCGCTGCATGAATTTTGCACACGCGTCATCGTCGATGAACCCGGCCTCTTTTAGCTGGATCGCTGCGATTGCCGGTGAAACCCCAAAAGTTTGGACAAGGTGCGACACATAGTGGCCTGGATCGTAGGACGATGCGGTGTCTTGTAGGGCTCCCAAAGGAAGGAGGAAATGGCGGGCAAAAACATCTGCTTGGATCTCCTCCGGCGAACGGTCGTTCCAATTGCCTTCGTTGAGCCTTCTATTCACGCTGCCCAACCGGAAGTGTCCGAGTTCGTGAGCAAGGGTCGACCGAAGTCTCATCGGATGTTCTGTGCATGCAGCAGCCATGATGGTGTGTCGGGATAGACGCATGGTCATACCGTGGCCGGGTGCTTTGCTTCGGATAAGTGCGACTCCGACCCCGGTGTTCTCTTCGATGAGCTTGGGGAGATTGCTGACTGGTGAGACCCCTAGGCCCCACTCATTGCGACAGTGCTCTGCTGCACGCTTTCCAATTGACTCGTTGCTCATGGTTGGTCGGGAACTCCTAGTTTGTCGAGCTCGCACGCCATCTCCAGTGCGAAGAGGAGGTAGTCGGCTAACTCTTCAGAACCAGCATCATCAGTTCGTCCGGCGACTAATGCACTCACGCGGGCCGAATCTGAATCTCGAAGTGCCTCTGGCGAGACCCCGCATCCGAACGCTAGAGCAGAGAGTTGAAGCGGGGATGGCTCCCTTGCACCTGTCTCAACCCTTTGAATTGTTGGTTGAGAAAGCCCGCTTACCTCTGCAAGGTCGCGTTGTGTCATCCCAACTGCATGTCGAGCTGCGATGATGCGTTCGCCGATTGACATCTCTCCGTGTGTCATTCTGAATCACCCGCCTTCGGTTTTGATTCTAACACCCGTAACGGCGAACGCTTCGTCGCAAACTACAGCGACCTACCCGCCGAACTCGATGGCGGCAGCACCACCGATATGGCGGAGGTTGGACTTGGCCAGGTTGAACAGTCGGCCGACGCCACCTTCGAGGAAGGCGGTGCGGGCGCCGGACTTGGCAAAGCCCTTCATCATGTCCCAGGTGATTCCCGGTGGGAGGGAGAGAGCCTCGGGGTCGGTGACGATGTCGACGACCACCGGGCCGTCGTAAGCAAGTGCTTCCTCGAGCATCGGCTCGAGGTCTTCTGGCTCCTCGATGCGGAAGGACTTGATGCCGACACCCTTGGCGATCTCGGCGAAGTTGACCTGTTCGTGGTCGGTGCCGAAGTAGGGCATGCCAGCGACCATCATTTCGAGTTTGACCATGCCGAGGGAGGAGTTGTTGAAGCAGATCACCTTCACCGGCAGTTGGTGCAGTTTGATGGTGAGCAGTTCGCCCATGAGCATGCCCAGGCCGCCGTCGCCGGACCAGGAGATGACCTGGCGGTCCGGCTGTGCAGCCTGGACGCCGATGGCCATGGGTAGGGCATTGGCCATGGTGCCGTGGAGGAAGGATGCGCCTTCGTCGCGCTTGCCGTTCGGGGTGAGGTAGCGCGAGGACCACACGTTGCACATGCCGGTGTCGACGGTGAAGTAGGCGTCGTCGTCGGCAAGTTTGTCCAGCACGGAGGCTGCGAGTTCGGGATGGATCGGCTTCTTCGATTCGAAGGCTTCCTCGGTGTAGCTCTTCACCACGTGGTCCAGCAGCTGGTAGTGGCGCTTGAGCATCTTGTCCAGGAACTTGCGGTCCTTCTTCTCCTCGACGTGGGGGAGGATGTTTTCGATGACGCTCTTCACGTCGCCGACGACGGGGTAGTCGACCTTGGTGCGGCGGCCGATGTGGGTGCCGTTGATGTCGATCTGGGCGACGTTTTCCTCGGGGAGCCAGTCGGTGTAGGGGAAGTCGGTGCCGACCATGATGAACAGGTCGGACTCTTCCATGGCGTCGAGGCAGGCGCCGTAGCCAAGGAGGCCGGACATGCCGACGTCGTAAGGGTTGTCGTACTCGAAGTACATCTTGCCGCGGAAGGAGTGGCCGATCGGGGACTTGATCTTCTCGGCCAAAGCGAAGACTTCGTCGCGGGCGTCGCGTGCACCGTAGCCGCAGAACAGGGTGACCTTGTCGGCGTTGTTGATGGCCTCGACAAGCCGTGCGGCCTCAGCGGGGTCGGGGTAGACGCGCTTGTCCTTGCCGGTGGCGTAGACGGAGTCGGCGGTGTGAGGACCGTCGGCAACGTCGGCGGCGAACACGTCGCCAGGCACGACCATCACGGACACGCCGTTGCCGGCGAGTGTGTTCTGCAGGGCGTTGTGCAGCACGCGCATGCCCTGGTCGGCGGTGTGGACGACCTCGCAGTAGGAGGAGCACTCCTGGAACAGCATCTCCGGGTGGGTTTCCTGGAAGAAGGAGGAACCGATCTCGGCCGTCGGGATATGCGATGCAATGGCGAGTACCTTCGCGCCGTTGCGGTGGGACTCGAACAGACCCTGGACGAAGTGGGTGTTGCCCGGGCCGCAGGACGCGCCGCAGACGGCGAGTTCGTCGGTGGCTAGCGAGTCTGCACCGGCAGCAAACGCTGCGGCTTCCTCGTTGCGGACGTGGACCCACTCGATGTCGCTTTCGCGCACCGCGTCCGAAAGCGGGTTGAGCGAGTCGCCCACCAGACCATAAATGCGTTTAATGCCGAGGGCCTCGAGGCGCTCGACGACTTGCTCTGCAAAGTTTGCCATGGTTTATCAGACTCCTAAAGGTAGTTTCTTTAAACGTTCGCCATGGTAACGCCATTTCTTAAGTTGTGCTTGCGCGCTGTTGCAAAGCAGACACAAAGGCCGGGTCTGTGAAGTAGTCGGAGTGCCCGCCGCGCACGCCCTCCACGCGCTGTGCGCCCCACCCTACATACGACGGCGACGCGCCGAGCACCGCCGACGGCCCAGAGCGCAGCAACAGGATGGGGTCCTGGGGTGAATCGACGACGTGAACGGTGGCGTGCTCATCCGCAAGTGTGAGCTCGGAGACGTGCTGGCCTGCGACGCCGGCGCTGCCGAGGACCCATAAGTCATCCGCTATAAGTCCATGGTCGCGCGCCGCCGTGGTGGCCAGCAGCGTGCCGTAACTATGGGAGACGACGGTCTTCTGCGCGTTGGGGAAACGCTCCTCAAGTGCTGCCTGGAACATCGCCAGATCATCCGCACCGGCCGAAGCACGCAGGGGAGAGACCGCCCGCGGCACCGAGCGTGGCGGCGCATAGCCCTGCCACACCACCACCGCAGCACCGGTCTGTTGGGCCAACCGCGACGCCTTTGCCAACTCACCCTCCAACTTCGCAGGAGCGCCCGTGGTCGCGCCGGCCACCATGGTGATCACCCGCGCCGGGTCCACAACATCACCGACGACAACGGTGGTCGAAGCAGGTCCGGCCTCGAGAACGGTCCCGCCGGCGGACTCCACCACCTCGCGGGTTGCCGCGGGCAAGGTCGGCACATGACGCGCGTGCAGGTCCTGAAACGACTCATCCGGGTGGGCGAACAGCGGGTCGTAGTCCTGCTCGTGCCCGCCAAGGCGCAACAAGGACCGTGCGAGTTCCAGGTCCAGCGCCATCGACATCGCGTTGAGCCACAACACGGTGCGCGAGTGCAGGTAGCGGGTGGCAAACATGGCGGCCTCGTCCAACTGCCGTTGCAAACCCGCCGCAGCGGCGACCAACGACGCCGCCGTGGCCAAGTCGTCGGCACCGCGCGCAAACATAGACCCGAACGCATCTAACCGCGCGTACGCCGCATCCGCCGCCACACCCCGAAACCCGGTGGACGCTAACGCCTCGCGTGAGGTTGGCACATGCTCGGCGCGCTCCCGGGCGGCATCAGAGGCGAGGCGCAACGCGGCCGCTGCCGCCGAGAGTTCCGCCGCGTCCAGCGCCGGACGGTACGTGGCAACACTCATGGCGCAAGCCTCGCTTCCAGGTCAGCATCCACGCCCTCCACCGCGCGGGCAAAGCGCGCGATGGAATCGAGGTGGGTGTTGAGGTGGGCGGTGGTGTCGTCGATAAGCATGTGCGTGCTGTTGCGTATCGACGACAACGCTTCCGCCGTCCGCGACACCCCCACCTGCGCAAACGGTAACGGTGTGAACGTTCGGGTGAGGCCGCGGGCAACGGGTGCGGTGCGTGTTGAGATTTCAAGTGTCATGCGCCGAATCCTCTGCGCACCAACACGCAACCACAAGGGGCGAAGAAAAATCTGTGGATAACTGCCCCGAAATCCACCTAAAGTTATCCACATGAAGATCGCGTTGGTGCAAACCGTCACAGGCAGTGACACAATGGACAATTTTGCCCACCTTGCGCCCTTGGTGCGCGACGCCGCCGCCCAAGGCGCGAGCCTGATCGTGCTGCCAGAGGGGTCCAGTCAAGCCTTTGAGCAGGGCAGACTGGACACCCAGGCGGAGGGTTTCGACGGTGCGTTTGCCACCAACATGCGCGACCTTGCAGGCGAGCTCGGCGTGACCATCGTGGCTGGCATGTTCCGGCCCGCCGATACCGTTCAGCGTGGCGAGAAAACCATCAACCGCGTCTACAACACCGCCCTGATCACAGGAAATGGCCTGCATGAGGGCTACGACAAGATCCACACGTACGACGCGTTTAACTACCGCGAGTCCGACACCGTGCGCCCCGGCGAACGCCTGGTCACCTTCGAACACGACGGCGTGACGGTGGGCGTGGCCACCTGCTTCGACATTCGCTTCCCCGAGCAGTTCCAGGCCCTTGCGGACCGCGGCGCCCAAGTCATTGTCGTACCCACAAGCTGGGCCGACGGGCCCGGCAAGGTGGAGCAGTGGCGCATCTTAACCGCCGCGCGCGCCCTCGACGCCGGGGTGTTCATCGCGGCCGCTGGCCAGTCGCGCCCGGATTTTGAAACCAAAGCGGGCGAGCCGTCCGGTCCCACCGGCGCGGGCCACTCAACCGTGGTCGACCCTTCCGGCGTGCGCATCGCCGAAGCCGGCTACGGCCCCGAAACGTTGGTCGTGGACATCGACCCCGAAGAGGCCGCCAAGCAGCGCAAACGCCTTCCGCTCGGCCAGATCCGCGCGGACACTACGATGCGCTAAACCACTCCGGCGTCGCGTCGTGGGCGATGACCTGCACGCCCTCGGCCCCGGCCTCCTGAAGCGCTGCCGTGATCGCGGCCGCGCGCGCCTGGTCCGCACACACGATCACGTCGCGGCCCCACCACATTCCCGGGCCCGACACCACCTGCTCCAGCGACGCACCCAGCCGCGACTCCACCACCCAACTCACGTCCAGCCAGTCCTGCGCGCCAGCCAACGCGTCCAGCGCCGCCCGGTCGTACGTCACATCCGAAACCAGGTGCACATCGGGGTGCTCCTCGCATTCCAACCAGTGAAAAACCAGGGCCTTCGCCGCAGCCAACCCCGTCCCCGCGGCCACCAAGAGCACTTGCTTATCGACGAACCCCTGCAGACCCCCGCGCGCCACACCCAATGTCAACCACGCGCCGGGCGCAACCGCAAGATCGGTGCCCGCGCCGATGTGAAACTCCATTTGTCCGAATGGGTTCGACGGCAGCGCCGGGATCAGCCCGGTCCACACACCGGGGGCTTCCGGCGACATCACGGGCAGCGTTTCACCGGGGGCATAGATGATGCGCGTGCCTGCCTCGAGGCGCACGATCTGCACCCCGTCTCGAACGTCCACGCTGGTGACCTGCGCCGCTGAGGCCGCCGGCACGCCCGCGTAGTCGGCTTGGGATGCTGCCTTGCGCATCACCTCACCCGCTGCCACGAGCGCCGGAGTGGGGTCCTCGGTGCCACCGCCAGCACCGGCACCGACCTCGGCGCCGGTTTCTTCGGCGACGGTGCGGATGGCGTCGCCAAGCAACTGCATCGCGTTGGGGTACTCCTCGGCGGGGAAGCCCGTGCGGCGCAGGTCCAGCGCGATCGCGCGCAGGCGGTCGGTGGTTTCGGTGGGGGAGTGGCTGAGGAGGAACGTGGTGGCGTCGATAAGCATCTGCGGCATGCGCTCACCAGGAGCAAGCATCATCGACGCATGTGGATACGCCTCCACGAACTTCGCGCGCCACACCTCACTCACGCGCGATCCGTGGGTGCGCAACAACTCAACGGACTCCGGAAAAGTCATGAAAACAGCGTACTGGGTTAGAGTACAGACTGTTTTATATGCGATAAGTGGATAAAGGAAGGTGCTGCGATGGAATTCACCCCATACACGCTGCTTACCGACATCGGATGGATCTCCCTCCTCCTCATCGTCGGCAACGTCCTGCGCAACCGACTGCGCGTACTGCAAGCATTGCTGCTGCCTGCACCGATCACCGCGGGCCTTATCGGGCTCATCCTCGGGCCGGAAGTCCTCGGCCTGATTAACTGGTCCGACCAGGTGGGCACGTACACCACGCTGCTCATCGCGGTGGTGTTCGCGTCGATGGCGTACTCGATGCAATTCGGCGGCTCCGTGGCCACCGGTGCGCGCAACATGTGGGGTTACTCCACCGCAATGTTCATGGGCCAGTGGGGCCTATTTATCCTGCTTGGCATCTACCTCTTCGCACCGGTATTCGGCACCGAACCCTGGTTCGGCATGATGCTGCCCGTCGGCTTCGTTGGTGGCTTTGGCACCGCAGCGGCCGTCGGCTCCGCGCTTGAAGAGATCGGTGTCGAGGGCGCATCCTCCCTCGGCTTCACCTCCGCCACCGTGGGCACCCTCGTGGCGATTGTCGGCGGCGTGATCATGGCCAACTGGGGCATCCGCAAAGGAAAGGCCTCCCAGCTCGCGGGCGATCTTCCCGACGACCTGCGCACCGGCTACATCCGCAACGAGGAAGAACGCCCCTCCATCGGCAAAGCCACCACCAACCCGTCGTCCATCGAACCGCTCGCACTGCACGCCGGCTTCATCGTGTTCACCGTGCTCATCGCGTACCTGCTGAACACGCTGATCAAGGGGCAGTGGCCAAACGTGTCCATCCCGCTGTTCGCCATGTCGTTCGTGGTCGGTCTGGTCGGCCGTCTTGCCTTGCGACTCGCCGGGCGCCCGAACTACCTCGACGGCTCCACCATCAACTCCATCTCCGGCGCTGCCACCGACTACATGATCGCCTTCGGCATCGCGTCTATCGTCCCCGCCGCACTCGCCGGCTACTGGCAGGCACTGGTTGTCATGTTCGTCCTGGGTACCGTGTTCTGCGTGGTCTGGATGCTGTGGGCCGGCCCGACCTTCTTTGGCGAAAAGTGGCTCGAGCGTGGCCTGTTCGGCTGGGGCTGGGCCACCGCCGCCGTGGCCACCGGCATCGCGCTGCTCAAGATGGTCGACCCGAAACTCAAGTCCGGCACCCTCAACGAGTACGGCGTGGCCTACGTCGGCTTCGCCCCCTTCGAGATCGGCATGACCATCCTCGCACCGATCGCCGTCATCGCCGGCTTCACCACCGGCTTCGGCTGGGTGTCCTTCGCCGTCGCCGTGGGCGTGGTCGTGCTCGCCTACGTGCTCAAGTGGGTGCCCGTGCGTAACGACGACCGCAGCGCCTCCCCGGCGCGGGAGTAGCTACACGGGTTTCCTTTTAAGCACTGAATGGATGTATTGCTGCCCCGCTAGCCAGGATGCGGCAGCGGGGTTCATTGAATGCATAAGGCGTGCGGATATTCGATGAACACGGATCAATTGCCCAGGGTCAAGCAGCGGTTCTAGATGGCTTGCACGATTTCGTGCGTGCCGTACTGCATTTGCCCACTGGTAAATGACAGCGGGATTAGCGCTCTGGAATTCGGAAGCGTTCCGAGCAGTAAATGCATGCTTGAGAGTCTCGTCCCAAATCCGCATCCGGGGATTTTGAGGAGAAGAAACCTGGGGTTGAGGCAAGATGAAAAGCCATGAACCGAAAGGCAAAGCCGCGACAAGGTCGTCATGAGAAGGATTCGGCTTTGCACAATTGCCAAGTTCGTCTCGTAGGGCTGGTTCCGCTTTTTGCCAAAGTGGCCTTTTGCGTGGTGGCGAAATAATCTGGCGAAGTCGAGGTGCAGGATCCTTTAGCCAGTCCCTTGTGTACGCACAAGTACGGTTTGGATCATTAACCGGTTGGGATGCATTCCAAGTTTGAAGGCGTGAATTGATGCTGTTTCTGAGTTGTACTTCGACCATACCTGTGGTCGCAGCGACAGCTCCCGCCATCTCGATATTCCAAAGGTAGAGCAGAAGTGCTTGTTTTTCTGAGCCCCCGGCTGCCTGTATGTAAGTTTTGAAGCGAGGGTCAGAAAGAGCGCGCGTAATCGAATATGTAGTTTGCTTCTGCACAAAACTATATATACAGTTGATTCTTACAAGACGGGTTAAAATCCGGTAATTAAGAGAATGTCCGCTAGGTGCAGTCGCGCCCAGCGGCTTTCTTTTTGTCGCTTAACCCGTAACAACCGTGAGGCAAACGCGCCCCTGATCGTCTAGCTGCGTTTTGTCATGTCTCATGACTTTTTGGACATGGAGT
>NZ_KV827980.1:0-2686 GCF_001836265.1 Corynebacterium sp. HMSC036E10 | reverse complement strand
ACCACCGCGCCGTTTTCGGCGATGAACGTCTCGCATGTGGGGAACATGCGTTGCAGGGTTGCCAGTTGGCGGCCGGAGGCGGGGGTGATGGTGATGGACTGGGCGGTGGCGTCGTCGTAAAGTTGCCAAAAGCGCTCAGGTACCTGGCCTTGCGGGGTGAGGAGGGTGCCGTCCATGTCGAGTGCGATCAGTCGTGGCGTCTGCATTGCCCACACCATACCGGTGTGATGTGGAACACTGGGCGGCATGACTGAGTTTGTGAAGACCGAAGTACGCGGCGCGACCGGGGTGATCACCCTCGACCGCCCCAAGGCCCTGAATTCTCTGAACCCGGAGATGGCGCGCGCCATCGACGAGATCCTGAAGCAGTGGCGTGACGACGACACCGTCGCCCAAGTTGTCATCCAGTCCTCGGCCAAGCACTTTTGCTCTGGTGGCGACGTCCGTGCCGCACGTGAAGGTGTCCTCGAGGGACGTCTGGAAGAGGTCGATGCGTTTTTTGCCGACGAGTACGCCATGAACTTAGACATTGCGAACTACCCCAAGCCGTACATCGCGCTGTGCAGCGGCGTGATCATGGGTGGCGGCATGGGGGTGTCGGCGCACGGTTCGCACATGGTGGTCACCGAGGATGCGTTTGCGTCCATGCCGGAGATGAACATTGGCTACGTCACGGACGTGGGTATGTCGTGGTTGCTGCAGAACCTGCCGAAGCACCCGTCGCAGGCGCTCGGCGCGTTTTTGGCGCTGACGGGCTACCGCTTGAGCCCGGACGACATGCTGGCTACCGGCCTGGCGACGCACAAGGTTGCCTCGCTCGAGGGAGTGCTTGACGGGATCGTGGAGCATGGGCCCGGCTACCTCGACGAGATTGCGCTGGAGCAGGGTGAATCGCAGCTCGAGGCACTGTACGAGGACATCGAGGCCACCTTCACCGGCTCCTGGGCAGAGATCCGCGAGAGCCTTGACGGCGAGACCGGCGAGTTCGGCGAGTTCGGCGAGAAGGTGCAGGAATTGACCAAGCAGGCGTCCCCGTCGTCGCTCGTGGCGGCGGCGGAACTCATCGCAGCCAACGCATCGCAGGATCTGGCCGGCGCGCTGGACAATGAGCGTCGTCTCGGTGCCGTGATGGTGCGTGAGCCGGACTTTGCGGAAGGGGTGCGTGCGGTGCTCGTCGATAAGGATCAGGCCCCCAAGTTCGCCCCCGAGGCGGACCCCTCCAAATATCGGGACGTGCTGCGCTAAAGTAAATGGCGGTGTGGGGCTGAAGTTGCCCCCGAATCCCACACGCTGAAGGAGCAACGTTGACCGAAACCACAAACCCCCGCGACGACTGGAACCATAAGCTCACCCTCGCCCAGGAGATGCTGCCGCTGATCAGTCGCCTGCACCGCGAACACAACGCGGTCACCTCGGTTTACGGTCGCCTGCTGGTGGGTGTGACTGACATCGAGATCATCAAGGCACACCGCTACGCGCGTCGTATCGATGAAAAGGAGCTCCCGCTCGACGAGACACTCCCGATCCTGTGCGAGCTGGTGGAGATGGATCTCGGCACCGCTTCGATCGACCTTGGCCGCCTGGCCAAGGAGTTCAAGTACTCCGAAGAGAAGGATCTGCGTGCCTTCCTCGAGGCGCAGCTCGCTGACGTCATCGGCACCTCCTCCGAGCTCGATGCACGCGACGTCGTGCTCTACGGCTTCGGCCGCATCGGCCGCCTGCTTGCCCGTATCCTGATTGCCCGCGAGGCAATGTACGGCGGTGTGCGCCTGCGTGCGGTGGTGGTGCGCAAGAAGGGTGACATTGACATCATCAAGCGTGCCTCCCTGCTGCGACGTGACTCTGTCCACGGTGCGTTCAACGGCACGATCACCGTGGATGAGGAGAAGGAAATCATCTGGGCCAACGGCACTCCGATCCAGATGATCTACGCCAACGACCCGGCTGAGATTGATTACACGGCGTACGGCATTAACAACGCCATCGTCGTCGATAACACTGGCGTGTGGCGCGACCGCGAGGGTCTGTCCCAGCACCTGCAGTCCAAGGGTGTGGACCGCGTGCTGCTTACCGCGCCGGGCAAGGGTGACATCCCGAACATTGTGTACGGCATCAACGAGGACATGATCGGCGACGAGCGCATCCTGTCCGCAGCGTCCTGCACCACCAACGGCATCACCCCGGTGCTGAAGGTGATCAACGACCGCTACGGCGTCAAGCATGGTCACGTGGAGACCGTCCACGCGTACACCAACGACCAGAACCTGGCCGACAACTTCCACAAGGGTGACCGTCGTGGGCGTGCTGCTGGCCTGAACATGGTGCTCACCGAGACTGGTGCTGCGAAGGCCGTGTCCAAGGCGCTGCCCGAGTTTGAGGGCAAGCTCACCGGCAACGCGATCCGCGTGCCCACCCCGGACGTGTCCATGGCAGTGCTCAACCTGGACCTGGAGAAGGAAGTGAACAAGGACGAGGTGAACACCTTCCTGCGCCGTGTGTCCACCCACTCCAACCTGCGCCAGCAGATCGACTACATCAACTCGCCGGAGGTTGTGTCCACTGACCTTCTGGGTACTACCCACGCGTCGGTTGTCGACGGCCTGGCCACCATCGCATCTGGCAACCACCTCGTGCTCTACGTCTGGTACGACAACGAGTACGGCTACTCCCACCAGGTGGTTCGCGT
>NZ_KV827979.1:0-1253 GCF_001836265.1 Corynebacterium sp. HMSC036E10 | reverse complement strand
ACGCCGACCGGACACACATTTTGCTACTTAACCCCTTTTTGACCCTTAACCCAAAAATAACCCCGCAGGTTTCCCTGCGGGGTGTTGTCATTAGAACGGGACTTCTTCGCCCTCGGACCGCGACGCTGCGGCTGGCGAGTGAGCGGACCAGGGTCAGACCGAGGAGAGCGCCCTTGCCTTGATCTGGTCGAACTCCTGCTGGGTAATCGCTCCCGAGTCGAGAAGGGCCTTCGCCGAGGCGATCTCATCGGTCGGGCTCGATCCGGCGGAGCCGCCGGCGACGGACTTGATGTACTCCTCCTGCCGCTGCTGGAGCTCCTGGTGCGCCTCGGCCGCGCGGTCGGTCATCCCCCGACCTCGAACAAGCAGGTACGCGAGCATTCCGATGAACGGCAGCGCGACGATGAACACCACCCACAGCGCCTTCGCGAAGCCGCCGAGGTCCTTGCTGCGGAAGAGATCTCCGAAGATCCACCACAGGGACATGAACCATGCGAAGAAGATGAAGAACTCGAACATGGCGAGTAGGAATGAGCCGTTGTCGTCGAACATCTGCTGACTGCCTCCTGACTGGATGGACGCTGGCCGAGCGGTCCACGCGGACCCCAGCGCACGACGGTTAGGAACAAGGACGTGCCCGGGCCGTCGCCGAACCACGTTAGCAGATCTTCCTCACCAAGCGTGGTAGCCGGGTTGCGACGCGCTGACCGGGTTGGGCTGGTGAAGACGGACCTGGGACTCCACGATTCGTAGCGACCAAGCAACGGATCGAGAGGAGTCCCAGGTGAGTGTTGAGGCTACCGTCCTGCCCGCTGCGATGCTCGGCATCTCGGGGTTGGTGGTGCTTGCCGCCGGTGAGTACGGCGGTGAGCTGGAGCTGTTGGTGGAGACCTCCGAGTCGGTGACCGGGTGCCCGCGGTGCGGGGTGGTCGCGGTGGCCCGCGGCCGGCGTGAGCATCTGGTGCGTGACATCCCCTCGGCGGGGCGGCCGGTGCTGCTGGTGTGGCGCAAGCGGCTGTGGCGGTGCGCCGAACCGGCGTGCCCGCAACGTACCCGGTCAGTACACCTAATAAAGCGACGTCAGTACGTTCGCTAATGCTCGAGCTGATCTTTCATCGCTCGTACCTCTCGGCTGCCAGCGTGGTCACTTATTCGCAACCGCCCACCGTGCGTTCTCTACACCCCTCACCGTTGCACCCGCGTGAGACTCTTAGACGGACCTGACGATCCACTCACGATCGCCAGGCGGTGCA
>NZ_KV827978.1:0-47595 GCF_001836265.1 Corynebacterium sp. HMSC036E10 | reverse complement strand
GCGGATGAACCCGACAGCGTTTTCCACATTGCCTGGGCTGTGTCAAATTTTGTGGACGGGTAAACCCGTTGTGTTTGGTTGTGGGGGTTAGGCTGCGGCGGCGTGTGTGTCGGCGCAGCGGGTTTTGAATTGGCGCATTGCTTCGGCGGGGATCAGCCCGGTGGTGGAGTGGATGCGGCGGCGGTTGTAGTACGCCTCGATCCAGTGTCCGACTTCGTAGCGGGCGTCGAACTTCGACGCGAACTGCTTCTTTTCGTACAGCAGATGCAGCTTCAACGTGGAAAACATCGACTCCGCAACCGCGTTGTCCCAGCACACACCGACCGCGCCGGTGCTTAAACGCACATCGAGTTTCTTGGCTGTTTGCGCGAACTGCTTCGAGGTGTATTGCGAGCCGCGGTCGGAGTGAAACACCGCGTTGCCCGCGACGAAACCGGCCGCGTGCGCCATGGTCAGCGCGTCGACGACAAGTTGCGCACTCATCCGGTCTGCGATCTGCCACCCGACAACCATCCGTGTGCTCAGATCGATCACGACGGCCAGATACATCCATCCCTGCGCGGTGCGCAGGTAGGTGATGTCGCCGCACAGATAGGTTGTCGGCATCGCGGGGTAGAAACGGCGCCGAAGCAGATCAGCTCGTGCGCTCGCCTGCGGGTCTTGGATCGTGGTGCGTTTAAACGCGCGACGGTACTTGGTGTGCAGCGTGTTGTCAGCCATGATCTTTCGCACCGTATACAGCGTGGTTGCAACGTTTTGGGCCTGAAGCTGCCGGTAGATAGTGCGCGCCCCGGCAAAACCGTTGTGCTCGTTGAAGATCTCGATAACCAGATCGGTAATCGCCGCGCGTTTCGCCCGCGGTGTGCCACCGGCCGGCGGAGTATCTCTACGCTTGCACCAGGCGTAATAGCCGGAGCTAGATACTTCCAACACACGACACATCATTGACACTGGGTAGCGGGGGCAGGGGTTGCCTTCTTCGTGGAAGTGGGCAATTACCGCGAAGAGGTCCTCGTGGTGTGCTCCGTGGCGAAGAAGGCGGCCGCTTTTTTTAAAAACTCGTTTTCACGCTCGAGCTCTTTGATCCGCTTTGCCATCTCTGCCGGGTCCTGCGACGCGGCATCAGCAGCGCGCATGTGGCTGCCGGAACCAGTGCCCAAGGTGCCTTCGGCTTTGGCCACCCAGCGTCCCAACGACGAGGACGACACCCCGTACTCCTGGGCCACGGCACCACGAGTCTTGCCGAACATCAACACCTCATCAATGCACTGCTGACGAAACTGATCCGAATACTTACGCGGCATGATTCAGTCCTTCCAGATCGGTGGGTTTCACCGTCCACCGGAATCATGACACCCCAGACCGCGGCACCATCGAAGTACGGTGCCGCCAACATCAACTATGAAAGAAACCCCCTCGCAGTACCGGGTACGCGGAACACCGGTACCAACTACGCGGACTCGCGGTACCAACTACCCCAAATCGACACCAGCAACGTTCTACCGCTTCCAGGCCCGTGGTTTCGGGCCCACCCCTGCCGAGCTGGATGAGGCTTACACCGCGCACCGGCTCTTTGAGCTGTGGCAGGCCAATCGGCGGGTCTACGGGCGACGAAAACTATGGAAAGCCGCCCACCGGGCAGGCTGGAACATCGGCCGTGACCAGGTGCAACGCCTCATGAATATCCTTGGAATCGCGGGTGTACTCCGGCGCAAGACCACACGCACCACCGTTGCTGATCCCTCCGCCGAGCGTTTCCCGGATCGTATTCAACGGGCCTGGTCGCAGGCTCCGCGATCCACCACTGATCGGCGGATAGAGGCCGGACGGGCTGAGCAGAGGCACGTTTGGTTTATTGGTGATGTGATTCCAGTAGGTATCTAGGCATTTTGTGTAGCGAGAGTTATTTTGAGTCCCAGGGCTTTCATGATTTTCGTGATAGCCGCAAAGGACGGGTTACCGTCTTTTGATAGTGACTTGTAGAGGGATTCACGGTTGAGTTGAGTCTCTTTAGCGAGCTGGCTCATGCCGTGTGCCCTTGCAATGTCACGCAAAACCACCTGAACGGTTTTCGTATCGCCGTCTTCGAGTGCGATAGCCAGGTAATCGTTCACTGCTTCTTGGCTATCGAGATATTTGCTTGCATCGAACGCTGAAAATGTTACTTCCTTCACGACTGTTCCTCCCTTACCTGTTGTGCGAGCTTTTGAGCGGTTCGAATATCTTTATCCTGGCTGGATTTATCTCCTCCGGCCAGCAGGAAAACCGTTATTGCGCCTAGTCGGGTGTAGTACACCCGATAGCCGGGCCCGAAATGAAATCTCATCTCGCTAACCTTCTCGCCAACGGGTTTGATGTCTCCAATCATTCTTCCGTGTGCTTCGCATCGGGCTATTGCATACAAAATGCGTCGCTGAGCATGTTTGTCTTTTAGCTCACCTAACCAGGCGTCAAACAAGCTGCTGGAAATGATCTCCACACGCCCAAGTGTAGCCTAAAAGCTACATGGCTCAAGTGGGGAATACGCCTCTCATGGCTGACTCCTCTTTCGGTTTGAAGATTGGTGATGACGCCAGGAAAGCGTCTAAAGACGCTAAAGACGCATGCAGACTTGAGGGTGCGGTTGATGAGTTGAGGTCGAGGTGGATGACACGTCCGCTATGGCCCGGATCTTCGGTGAGGTGTTCAAGGTCAACCTGGCGGCTGAGGGGCCACCGCACCGCTTTTCGATCATCCGCGATGAAGCCACGCTCTCGAGCCTCAACTGGCAATGAACCGAACGGCGTTATTCTCGCAGCCCCTCCACGATCCGTACCGTCTCCACCGCAACCCGGGTCACCTTGCCAATCAGATCCACGATGTAGCGCGGGTTGCCAACCTCATCGGCCCAATCGTTCGGGTCGTTGACAATCCCAGACGCCTTGTCCTTCTTCACCTGGTAGCGATCAATCAGCCACGCCAACGCGGAACGCGACCCCAGCATGTACTCATCAGCCTCAGCCGGGATACCCGCGATGGTGACCCGCTTGTTGTAAATCAACTTGGTCACGTCGTTGACGTTCTTGTCGGTCTCTGGGTCCTTCTTACGTGCCCACTTCATCTTCAACACACGCCAGGTCTCCGGGTCGGACTCGTCGCCCTTGACCGCGATATCCAGCGGGTACGGCTGCACATCCTCGTACCCGACGTGCAGGTCCATCAGTTCCTTGCCGGAACGCGCCAACTTGTCGAACTCTTCACGCGAACCCGGCGTTTCAATGTGCGGCAGCATCTTCTTCAAATCCGCCGCGTACGCCTCCCGATAGTTCGGGTCGTGCAGCTTGCCGTACACGAAGTGGAAAATGTCGTCCCCAGAGACATCCCCGCCCAGCGCGCCCCGGTAGAGCGCCTTGATCTCGTCGGTGATGTTGTCCTTGCGCACATAACCCGCAACGACCTCTCCGACCTGTCCATACATCGAGGACTCGCCTTCGCTTATCGACGCCCCTTCGCCGAACAGCCCACCATCTTCAGCGTCCACGGGCTCCCAGGTGAAACGGGGGAAGAACTGGGAAGATGCGATCGTGTGCAGATCAGGAAGGACATTCATCGCCAGAGCGGAGAGTGACACAGTCTCGCCGGGACTGGTGATGACAAATCCGATGTTGTTGTGCTGAAGCGTAGGAAACATCGTTGGCAATTGCGCCTGACGATGGTTCCACATGGGGTCAAAATAGACATGCTGTTTACTGAACGGCCGATAAAGTGAACTTCTGAGTCCGTCTCGCTCAAATTTCGTTTCTTTGTAGCGTCCGAGCTGGGGCACCAAACTTGAAGACCACTTGATCTTTCTAGCATCGCTATGTTCGGGGAAAGCCTCCAAGAAAGCTTGGGCATCTCCTTCAAAAGAGCTGAATTCGTTCAAAGCTTCGTTGTAACGGTGAATGGTCAACTGCATGTTTTCACAAAGTCCAGTAAACGAATAGTTGTATGCCCAAGCATCGCGGTTCGTGCCGAGTCCTAGGGAATGGGCTTCAAAAAATCTCAGACCGTTTGTCTTCTTTTCGCCGATCACCGGCCAGGTGGCGAACTCGTCGCTGCGCTGATTCAGCCAGTCCCCGTGCTGGTTCGGCACAACTGGTTGCCATTCAACATTCTCAATTGTCGAAGTATCGACAATCGCGAGCTTTTCCTTTGCAGATAGGTAGTCTCCAATATCTCGGTAGTGCAGATCGAACCCAGCTTTATTCGGGTCCTTGATTCCGATCAAGATTGATACGGACGCTCGAGAACCGGAACCAAACACCTTGCCGCCCTCTTTGCGGGATTGCTCGCCAGCGGTGCGCTGGTTGCCCCTCAAATTGAACAAATACACGTCGCTAAAATCTTCGGCTAGCGAAAGCCGTACTCCATCACCAGTGTTGGCGTCCACCCAACCGCCGTTAGAGACAAATGCAACAACTCCCTGGTTGCCAATCCGGTCGGTTGCCCATCGGAACGCGCGCAAGTAAGCATCGTAAAGAGTTCGTTGTGAAGTAGCTGTCGATTTAGCCCCGTAGGTTTCACGGATCCTTGCGTCCAGCGTCGGGTACTTCAGGTTCGCGTTGTTGTCATTAGCGCTTGTCTGACCTACCGAGTACGGCGGATTGCCCACGATCACGTTGATCGGTGCTTCCTTCTGCCGGACGATGCGCTCGTTGTTGTTCTTGAACACCGTCAGATCCAGGATGTCGCCGTCCTCGTGGATCTGGAAGGTATCGGCAAGCGCAATGCCCTCAAACGGCACATACTCCGGCTCGGGCAGGCCCTCGCGCTGCGCGGCCTCGGCCTGCAACGCGTTAAACGTCGTCTCGATATTCACCGCAGCCACGTAATACGCCAGTAGCATGATCTCAGTGGCGTGCAACTCGTTGGCGTACTTTCGGGCCAGGTCCTTCGGGTCGATCAACCCGGACTGCAACAGTCGAACCATAAAGGTGCCGGTGCCCGTAAACGGATCCAGGATGTGCACGCTCTCGTCCGTAAGCCCGCGGCCGAAGTGCTTCTCCGACACGTCATTGGCAGCGCGCAGGATAAAGTCCACGATCTCGACTGGGGTGTACACAATGCCCAGTTTTTCGGCGTCGCGCTTGAATGCCTTTTGGAAGAAACGCTCGTAGAGCTCCTTGATCACCTGCTGCTTACCGGAAGCACTTGTGACTTCAGAGGCGCGCACCCGCACCGAGGCATAGAACTTCTCAAGCGAATCAGTCTCAGCATCCAGGTCACTATCGTCGAGGGCGTCAACCATGCGCTGCATGACCTGGGAGACCGGATTATGGGCGGCGAAATCGTGATCGCTGAACAGCGCGTCAAATACCGGGGCGGTAATCAGGTGCTGGGAGAGCATGCTGATCGCCTCGTTCTCGGAGATCGAGTCGTTGAGATTGCCGCGCAGGCCATCGACGAAGCGATCGAACTCGCGCTGCAACTTCGGGCTCGCGTGTTCCAGCAGCTTGTGAATACGGGTGATTTGGTTTTCAGCGATTACCGCGACATCGTCGGCCCAGTCTTCCCAGTAGGTTCGGGTGCCGACCTTGTCCACGAGTTTGGTGTAGATCGCCTCCTGCCACTTCTCTAGGGAGAACAGTGCGACCTGCTCGGAGGTGAGCTCTGAAGTTTCGTACCCAGGGGTCGAGTCGTTCTTATCCAGCTCTGCTTTTGCTTTTTCGACTTCGACATGAGTGACATCGATCGGAAGCTCATCAGGCTTGTCGCCGTTCAAACCAATCGAGTTCACCTTGGCGTTAAAGCGGTCATCATGAGCACGCAGCGCGTTGAGAATCTGCCAGACCACCTTGAAACGAACGTTGTCGTTCAGTGCTTCGGATGGCGACTTCCCAGGAGGAACCGCGACGGGGAGGATGATGTAGCCGTAGTCCTTGCCTTCGGACTTACGCATCACACGGCCGACAGACTGAACTACGTCGACCATGGAATTGCGTGGGTTGAAGAAGATCACCGAGTCCAAACCAGGCACGTCAACGCCCTCAGAGAGGCATCGCGCGTTGGTAAGGATGCGAGTTTCGTCCGGTTCCATGGATGCCTCGAGCCACGCGATCTTGTTGCCACGTTCCATCGCGTTCATGCTGCCGTCGACATGCTGTACCGCTACGGACAAGTCCACGTTGTGAAGAGAAACATCGTTGGTCGCAGCATGCTCACGAAGCGTTTGTTGGTGGCTTGCGATGAGTCCGGGGTAGGTCTCCGCAATGAGCTTCGAAGTCTTAATGTCCTTCGCAAACGCCACGGTGCGTTGCATCGGTGCGGCGTTTTCTTCGAACCCGCCCTTCTCGCCTTGCAATTTGCCGGAACGTTTTGCGAGTGCGTTCCACGCACCGATCATCGCTGACGCGGTGGTGAGGTTCATGCCTTCCTGCGTGTGTCGAGCCAATGCTTCGGCAGCGACATCCTCGTCCACGGTCATCACCAAGACGCGGTAGTCGGTGAGTAGGCCCTTATCCACCGCTTCACCAAATCCGAGTCGGTGAAACTCTGGACCGTAGATGGCCTCGTCGTCCATGGACGCTAGTTCGGCTGAGTGTTCTTCGGCTTTGGTTTTGACGGAGTCGTCGAAAAGCCGTGGCGTCGCTGTCATGTATAAGCGACGAGCAGCCTTGATGTAGTCGGCATCGTGGATACGAACGAAGTTGGATTCATCCGCGCCAGCGAGTGTGACACCGGTGGTGCGGTGGGCCTCGTCGCAGATAACGAGGTCGAAATCGTCCAGCCCTTTCGCCTGAGCATCATGCACTGCGGGTAAGGACTGGTAGGTGGAAAAGACGACGTGCAGACCACTGGCGCGCTTACCTTGCGAGAAAAGGGAAGCGATGTCGTCACCATCAGTGGAGACAGGAACCTCGAGGTCGTACGAAGCGATGTCCTCGGCCTGGCGGCTGGCTTTGTTATCGGAGCAAACCGCGAAGCTCTTCAGATCTAGACGTGCCTGCGCAGTCCACTCGCGAAGTGTTTGTGCGAGCAGTGCGATGGAAGAACGAGGAAGAGGACGCGAGCCCTCCCCCCCCCCTTATCCTTTGCAACTTGTTCAGCTAAGCGGAGGGCTGTGAACGTCTTTCCGGTTCCGCAGGCCATGATGAGCTTGCCTCGGTCGTGCGTATTGAACCCGGCCATAACGTTTTCGATCGCCTGCTGCTGGTGCGGACGCGGCTCGAATGTTTCGCGTCGGGTGAGACGAACCTGCATCTCAGATCCAGGGAACACGACATCCCAGTTCACCGGTGATTCTGCGATCTGATTGAAGCCGATACGGCTGGTGGGAATCTGCTGGTTTTCCAGAGTGTCCTCCGCATTTTTCGACCACTTATCAGTCGTCGAAATGATGTAGCGGTGAACGAAGTGTTCGACGCTCGACTCAGTCTCAAACGAGCGACCGGAGGCTTCGAAGAACGAATCGATGTGCTGCTTTTGGATGCTCGTGGTCGGCTTGTAGAACTTGGCCTGGATTGCCACCCATTTACCGTCGTCCTTACGGCGTGCGACCAGGTCAATGCCTGTATCGGCTTTGCCACCGTTATAGCGCCACTTATCCCAGCGCTGAACCTCGTCGAACTGCGCAGAGAGTACGGGATCGGTTTTGAAGAAGTTGACCATCAACTTCTCAAACGCGAGCCCGTACTTGCCCTGGGGCTGGTTCTCACGGAGCTGATCGAGGACTTCGCTGAATGACGACATGTGCATCATTTTGCCCCTAAGGTGCAATTCTTACGCTTTAGGGGGTGTTTATTTTCCCAGATCACATCGATCAAGGCCGTTACACTCGAGATCGCCACGGTATCGAGGCGGGGACGCCGGTGCTCGGGTGTGCGGTCTGCAGGTGCATCGTCGCTCCTTGGGGGCAGGGCGCAGCGGGGTTCGTCGATAAGTGATGGCGCTATGGAGCCGCTACAACCGCCAGTCCTCTATTTGTAGCAATGGGACACGGGAGAACTCCCGGGTGTTGGCGGTAACGAGAACGCAGTCGTTTGCCCGTGCCTGAGCTGCTATCCACAAATCGTTGGGACCGATTGGCTGTCCGATCGCCTCTAGCTCCAAACGGATGTCAGCGTAAAGAGCTGCCTCGGACGCTCCGGTTCCGACTACCTGGTACGCCTGCTCGAGTTGCTTGACAGCATCGGTCCGACGAATCGACGTTGACTTACCCGCACCAACCCGCAGCTCTCCAAGGACAATGGAAGACAGCACGATGTCGTCGGCTCGAGTTACGCGCATGCGTTCGAGGACATTGGCGTTACTGCGACGAAGGGCATCGATCCACACATTTGTGTCTAGGAGGAAGCGCATCATTCATCCCACGTTGGGATCGGATCTAGGGGGAGATCAGAGGGTTCTTCGAACTCGTCCGCCCACCCATCCGGTAAATCGGCAGTGATCACATCGAGCACATCGAGAGCCGAGAGCGGCTCAGGAGAGACGTAAAGCTTGCCCCCAATCTTTTTCAGCCAAACCGTTTCAGAATCGAAACGAAAGTCCTTGGGAATTCGGATTGCTTGACTGTTGCCCGACATGAAGACCGTGGTTTCGACGGAGTCTGCTGCAGCCTCAGTCATGAACACCTCCTCGTATATATGACGTAATATATACGGTTTGGGACGTCAGGACGAGCACTCTGGCTAGAACAGCTCCCGCACCGCAGCCCGGTCGACCCTGCCCAGGCCCAACTGCGACAGCGCCGGCAGGATTTTTGATGAGTCATCGATTACACGGGGTCTGTGCAACTCCGTGCGGTATTCATTGCCGTGGTCCTACTCTTGGCGGAGATTCCTTCGAGTAGAGCCTCATTCGCTGAAACTGACCGGATACGTCGATTAGTATGCTTTGCCTGCAGTTACCTCGAGGAAGAACCATCGACGCGCGCAATTTGTCATCTTTGGGTCGCGGTTCCACGATGTACAGCCGGTTCCACGACAACAAGCTTGCCGACCTTCTGCTCGCCGAGGCTGTTACCTGGGAACGATAAGGGGGCAGCGTGGACTCCTTTAATTCCGGAACTTGCCAATCAGTGTCATCGCGCCAGAAATTGCAGCGGTCAGCCCTCCCATGAGGAATCCCATAGCGAACACACCGGCGATGAAGGACTCGGCTTCTGGGTCGAAGGTTTCCAAGCACAGACCGAACAGGAAGAAGCACAGCACGCCGATGCCCGCAGACCACTTGAACACCGTGGATGGGTTCGGGCGCTTCCTCGGTGGGGTGGCGGGTTCCATTGGGGCGACGTTGTACTGCGTCGGAGTGGTGAGAACCGGCGTGTAGCGCGGGGCATGCGCTGCGGCAAGCAGTTCTTCTGGGGACAGTTCGGTAGGGTCTTGCTGCGATTCCGGCGCGTACTGCGGCTCCGGGGAGGTTTGCGGTCTCGGCTCCTGCGCTGGTGCGGTTTGAGGCGTCGGGGGAGTAGCAAGCTGTGGCGCTGGCGCGGACGCAGGTTCTTCAACGCCGTCGGCGGCGAGATCCACAACCATTTCCACGAGTTGGCTGCGGCGCTTCGGGCCGACGCCGGGCAGGTCCAGCAGGTCGTTGGCGCTGACACTCAGCATCTCTGGGTGCTCGAGGCTCCACACGGCGAGGTAGCGGTCGATGCCCGCGCCGGTTGCCTCTGGGACGTGGTGGGGTTTGAGGTTGTCGGCGAGTTCGTGAAGCGGACGGTCCGGGTGCAGCGCAATCCAGGCGGCGGCGATGCGTGCGCTCGACGCGCCGGTGGTGCGGACCTGGTCTGGGGTGAGCCAGGAGAACTGCTCTGGTGCCTCGGCAGCGACGGAGGCAGTGGCAACAGGCGCAGCGGCAACGGCAGCGTCGCCGGAACCCGCAGGCGCAGCGGCTTCGGCGGTGTCGTCCATGGCTTTGAGCAGTTGGGCGAAGCGGGTTTCGCCGATGATGGGCACACCGTTCTCGCGCGCTTTTTGTGCCTTGCCGCTCATGGAATCCGGGTTGGCTGCGACGAGAACGGCGCAGGTCTTGGTCACGCCGCCGACATCCAGTCCGGCAGCGGCGGCACGCTCGGTCCAGGTATCGCGTGGGATGGTCAGGGCGCCGGTGAAGGCGACGCGATCGCCGGGGTGCAGGGTGAAGGTGGAAGGGGTTGGGCCGGTGAGGGGGTCGTCGAGAAGCGAATGCACGAGAGCGGGATCAACGCCGAGCGCTTCTGCAATGCTGAGCAGGGTTGCGCGTTCCTCGTCGGTGATTATGCCGTCTGACCAGGCTTCGACGGCAAGTTGGCGGGTGAACTCCTCGTTGATCGCCTCGACATCATCGGCGCTTAGGCCTGCGGCGATGGCGGTGGACTCGAGTTGGCGCATTTCGGTGCGGGAAATCTCGCGGTCTACAAGCGCGCGAGTCAGTTCGGCACGGTAGGTGGCTTCATCCTTGGTGCCGGCCTCAGGCAATGTGCGCGAAAGCTGGCCCGCCCAGGAGGGGGCGCCGCCGCGGGGAAGCGTGCGGACCTCGGGCGCGGGAGTGGTGAACAGCGCAGACGGATAGTGAGCGATATCCGCGCGGTGGTTCGCGTGCAGGTACGCGAGGAGATCGGCGGTGGCCTGGGCATCCGCAAGCGCAGAGTGCGCCAAACGGTTGTGGATCTGTGCGATGGCAAGCGCCTCGCTGAGTTTGCCCACGCCAAGGTGCTGCTTGGTCAGGCGCATCGTGTCCAACCACTCACACATGCCATCCTCAGTGCCGGCGCGCGCGAACTCGTTGGCCAGGAAGCGGCGCTCAAACGACGCATTATGCGCCACCAACGTGCGGCCGTTCAGCAGCGCACCAAGATACGCGGCAACATCGCCGAACACCGGCGCATCCACGACGTCCGTCGCCGTGATCTTATGAATGTAACTGTTCGGAATGTCACGCTCCGGCTGGATCAACGTCTCCCACGTGCCTTCCACCGTGAGGTCGGGACGCAGCAGCACCACGCCGATCTCCACAATGCGATCGAGGTTGCTCAACCCCGTCGTCTCCAGATCGACCACCGCAAACCCGTGCTGTCGGTCCATTCCTGCTCCTTATATCCGAACTGTGTAAGCGCGATTTTCGACGCCACCATCAACCTAAAGCACGTGCCGACGCGGTCAGGTGGGTTGTCGGTCGGGTGTTCGGATGCAAGGAGCTCGGCGTGGTCTCTCAAACCCAGAACCTAGAGCTGGCTGAGGCAGAGGTACGCGAAGCAATTGCGTTTCAGTCCGGACTTCGTGCCGACGAATTTGAGGTTGAGGTGGCTGCGATGGAACCGTAGGTGGCTTCGCCCCGTCTAACTCAATATGAAGAACTCGATTTACTTACCGTGGCTGCTTACAGGGCTGGCTGTTGCCACGTCAGTGGGATACGCAATTGTGCTTGCCCTGGGGCCACCAAATATGACCGTGCCTGTACTGGACTTTTCTGCAAAGATCATCGGACCGGTTGGCGCGGCACTCATTGCATGGGCAGGCGTTTCCCACACAGTGATGAACACGCGTGTGCAGGACACAGCCAAGGAATGGCATCACGACCTGAGGTGGGCATCAGAGCTGTGTGTTTCGGAGAAGCCACTAGAGGTAGCGATTGGCACGTCGGTGCTTGATGAGCTCAGCGAGCATAGGTTTCTCAATTCGGAGCAAGCTAGCATGGTCAACAGGATTGGAGAGGCTGTTGTAGGTGGCCTTTTCAACCAAATTGATCCCATTGCGGAAAGGAGTGCGCACGATGAGACCTAGGTACGAGGAGTTGAAATCTCTCGACGGTGTGAGCATTTCGCGGCCGCCACATATGGGAGAGATTGCCGCTGCGCGATTTCTGGTCAAACAGATTGAGCAGGGAAGAAGCGACGGCGAGTTGTCGCCGTTTCTGCTTTGGGTTGCAAACTACGGCACCCCTGACGAGCCACCCGGGCCGATCATTCAGCCCCGCGACCAGTCTGCCTAACCGCTAGAACAGCTCCCGCACCGCAGCCCGGTCGACCTTGCCCGGACCCAACTGGGGCAGCGCCGGCACAACCTTGAGTTCCTTCGGTACTTGCCAGCGTGCGATTTCACCGGTGTCCTCGGCGTCCGCAAACGCGTCCATGATGTCCGCCACGCTCGCAGACCCGGTGTACGCAGCGCAGATGCGTTCGCCGAAGCGCGCATCTTGCTTACCGACGACACACGCACCCGTCACCCCATCCACCTTGAGCAGGAACGTCTCCAGCACTTCGGGGTGGAGTTTGAGGCCGCCGGAGTCGATGATGTTGTCGATGCGTCCGTGGACGGTGAGGTGGTCGTCGATAAGCGAGCCCGCGTCGGAGGTGCGGAACCAGCCGTCCTTGAGATCATCGGAGGGCGCCTGCGATCCGACATTGCGGTAGCCGCGCGCGACCATGGGGCCGCCGAGGTGGATGCGGCCGTCGATGATTTTCACGCGGGCGCCGGCGATGGGCACGCCGTCGTAGACGCAGCCGCCGGAGGTTTCCGACGAGCCGTAGGTGGTCACCACGTTGATGCGCAGTTTCTTTGCCGACTCGAGCAGACGCGGGTTGGTCGCCGCCCCGCCGACCAGCACCGCGGAGAAGGTCCGCAACGCGTCGATGCCCTTGAGCGTCGAGGTCGCCTTGGCCAGCTGCATCGGGGTCAACGCCGTGTAGGTGCGCTCGCCGGTGCTGGCCAGGTCGTGGGCGTGGTGGGCGAACTCAGCGACATCGAAACCGTTCGTGAGGTCCACAAACGCCGGTTCCACACCCGCGACCATGCTGCGCACCAGCACCTGCAGGCCCGCGATGTACGCCGCCGGCATGGCCAGCAGCCACTGGCCTTCGCCACCCAACGCCTGGTGGGTCGCGTCCGCGCTCGAGATCAGGTTCGCCGGGGTCAGCATCGCGCCCTTCGGCTTGCCCGTGGACCCGGAGGTGGAGACGACGAGGGCGATGTCGTCGTCGATAGGCGCGCCGGGCTCCAACGTGTTGCGCAGCAGGTTCGTGCGCGCCGGGTCGTTCGTCGGCACCGGCAATAGCGCGCGCTGGCCGGTCAACGCCTCCTCGAGCGCGGGCATGATAGCCAGCGGATTCGCGGGATCGACGGGCAGAAGTTCGAGCAGGTTCGTCACAGCGTACGAGCGTAGCCGGTGGGATTTCGCGCGCCGCGAAGGCCGCGATGTGTAACACCTGTTTGCGAGCCCACCGATAGAACAAGCATGAAGAAGTTCATCGCATCGGCCGTCGCCGCGGCGACCGCCTTCACCGTCACTGTCCCTACGACCCACGCCGCCACGCTCACGCCCACCGAGCAAGGCCAGTGCCGCGTCACCCTCAACGACGCCGAGCGCGGCCCCGCCTGGCAAGCCGAGCGCATCGCGAAAACCCTCACCCACGGCATGTACGCCACCGCCGTCACCGAAGCATTCGAGGCAACTTTCGAGGGGCTCAAGCCGCTTGGCGACGACCACCTCACCCAACCGGCCATCATCGCCGTCCAGGAAATCCGCCTGGCAGGCGAGGAACCCGGCGCCCGCCCCGACTACGACGCCGCCCGCGCCGCCACAAAGGCCAAACTGGCAGAACTGGGCCTGACCTCCACCGACGCCGACTTCTACCTGGACATGAAGCAGGGCTCCCAGATCCCGCTCTCACCAGCAGGCAAAGCGCTGAAGGGCTCGGCGGGCTGGTACATCGGCATCGACGGCTCCGTGCCAGAAGTAAACGACCTTGGCCCGGACTACGAGTTCGGCCGCACCGGCGCGAACACCGCCCGCTTCCTCAAGCACATGCCCGAGTGGCAGCGCAACGCGTTCGCCGCCAACATGTCCAAGACCTACTTCGGTCAAGCCTTCGACTCGCTCGAGTCCCGCTACTACCACCCGCTGAGCAGGGCAAAGAAGTGCGACGACAATCCGCCGCTGCTCTTCAGCATGCAGAACGCGGAACTGCCCGCTGCACCGGAGCTGAAGAACACGCTGCCCGGCAAGCCAGCCGACCCGGATAAGCCGGCGCCGACTCCGGGCACCCCTGCGCCTGACACCCCTACGCCGGAACCACCGAAGACCTTCGACGCGAAGCTTGCAGAGATCATCGGCATCATCGCCGCCGTGCTCACCGCACTGGGCGCCCTGTTCGCCCTGCTGAAGACCGCCGGCTTCAACGTGCCGGACTTGCCCCAGATCCCCGGCCTGAACAAGTAGATCTCCTCCTCGGGGAGGAGGTGCGGGGCGGGGGTCGTCGATAGGCTTACGCCCATGCGCTACAAACCGGGTGACCTTGTGCTCGCGGTCGCTGTCGCCATTTTGGCGGCGGTGTACACCGCGAGTGCGTTTACCCAACCCATAGACGCGGCAGGTTGGGGCCAGGCCGTGCTGTCGTGGGGCTTTGTCGCGGTGTGCGTGGTGCTCACGAGCAAGCCGAAGTTCTCCTCGGTTGCGCTTATCGCGCTGAATGTTGCCTGGTCGACGATGTGGCTGGCCGCGCCGGTAAACCTTGGGTTTTCGCCGTGGGTGCTGGCGGTTCCTGTCGCTACGTTTATCTCTGGACGGTTCACCGAGAAACGCTTCGCGTTGGTTGTGCTTTCCGCCGCGTGCGGGTGGGCGCTGCTGTCACCGTTCATGTGGACGTGGGACGACAACTTTGTGTTGTTCTACCGGCACGGGGTCGATCTCGGGATCACGCTTGCGCTGCACTGGGGTGCGAGTGCGGTGGGGTATCTCCTGGGGGCGAATGTGGCGGCTGAGGATGAGGTGCGTCGTCGAGAAGCGAACGCGAAAGAGCAGCGCCTCGCAGCGGCGCGCGAGGAGGAACGCCGCGCCATTGCCCGCGATATTCACGACCTTCTCGGCCACTCGCTGACCCTGATCAAAGCGCAGGCCAATGCTGGTTTGGCGGTGGGGCAGGAGCGGGAGGCGCTGCAGCAGATCAACGAGGCCGCAGGGCAGTCGTTGTCGGAGATTCGCCTGCTTGTGCGGGGTCTGCGTGAGAGCGACCATGCGTTTTCGCCGGCGGCGGGGATCCCTGACCTGCCGTCGTTGGTGCAGCGCTACCGCGACGCCGGCGTGGAAGTATCGCTGGAAGCACCAGCAGTGGATGTCTCCCCGGTGACCTCGCTTGCTACCTATCGCATCGTGGCTGAGGCACTGGCAAACGCGGCGCGCCACCAAGTCGATCCCACTGTGACGGTTCGGGTCGCACCGGGCGAGACCGTGGTGGTAGAAGTCGTTTCTACCGGCCAGATTCGACCCCAACCAGGCACCGGCGTCGGGCTGGAGGGGCTGCGTGAACGCGCGGCGAGTGCCGGTGGCACGCTGAAGACATGGCAGTCAGGGGAGACGTTTACCGTGCGGGCGGAGTTGGCAGCATGATCCGCCTGCTTCTTGCCGACGACCAACCGCTCCTCCTCAGCGCCCTCCGCACCATCTTGGACGCCCAGGACGACATCACCGTCGTCGCCACCGCCGCCGACGGCGCCGAAGCCGTGGAGAAAACCCGCGCCCACCGCATCGACGTGGCGGTGCTGGACATCCGCATGCCGGTGCTCGACGGCATCACCGCCGCCCGCACGATCATGGAGATGGGCCCACGCGTGATCATGCTGACCACCTTCGACGACGACACCTTGATCCATGCAGCTATCGACGCCGGCGTGCACGGCTTTCTCCTCAAAGACGCCGAACCCGACGTCTTGGCCAACGCCGTACGCGCCGTCGCCCGCGGCGAATCGGTCCTGGCCCCCGGAGTCACCGGTCGCGTGATGGAGTGGGTCCGCGACGGGGGAGCCACCTCAGAATCAGCAGCTGCGCTGGAGGGGCTGACGCAACGCGAACGCGACGTGCTCGCGGAGATTGGCCGCGGCGCGACGAACGCGGAAATCGCCGCCACGCTGTTTATTGCAGAGACCACGGTGAAAACGCACGTCTCTAACCTGCTTGCCAAACTTGGCGCGCGCGACAGGGTGGCGCTCGCCTTGATCGCCCAGCGCGCCGGGATCTCCTCCTAGAGGAGGAGGCAGTGTGGTCCCGCCGGCCGATGTGGTCGCCTTGTTCGGCGACGACCATGAATGCCATGACTGATACCCAACTTGCTTGCCGCGGCGTGGTCGTGTCCTTCGGGGACCACCATGTACTTCGCGACGTGTCGTTGACCACCACCCCGGGCCGAGTCCACGCACTGCTCGGCCCCAACGGCGCGGGTAAATCGACGCTGATGTCGGTGCTGCTCGGCCTGATCGAACCCGATGCCGGCGAGGTGACACTGATGGGGCAGCCGTTTGACCGTTCGGCACTGCGCCATGTCGGCGCCTCCATCAACGACCCCGCCTTTTACAGCCACCTCAGCGCCCGCAACAACCTCCGCGTCCACACCACGCTGCTGGGCCTTCCCGACAGCGAAGCCGACCGGGTTCTCGAACTGGTTGGCCTCCAAACCGCGGGCAAGAAGAAAGCCGGCAGTTTCTCCACCGGCATGAAAGGCCGCCTTGCGCTCGCCCAAGCGCTGCTCGGCGAGCCAGAGGTGCTTATTCTCGACGAACCACAAAACGGCCTCGACCCTGAAGGCATTGCCCACCTGCGCGACTACCTCCGCGAATACGCGCGAGCTGGACGCACCGTCCTGGTCAGTTCCCACCAACTCGGCGAAGTACTCCACATGGCCGACGACGCCACCGTGATCGCAGGCGGCGGCGTCCGCTTCGCAGGCGAGCTCGCGGAACTCGGCCCCAACCTAGAAGAGTCGTTCTTCCGGCTCACCTCCGGTGGTGACCGATGAACCTCCTACACGCCGAATGGATCCGTGCGCGCGGCTCCATGCTGTGGTGGCTCGCCGGAGCAGGCCTGCTGGTCGGCGTGCTGCTGACGTTGTTCGCCCTGGCCGGAAACGTCGAAACCGCGACGAACCTGCTCTACCCGCAAGGCCTGTTAGTCACCGGCATGGCTGCTCCCGCCGCCGCACTGTTCGCCGGTTTGGCCGAAACCCGCGAGCGTGACGCCCGCGGCGGCGGCACATTGTGGCGGCCGGTTTCACCCAAGCGCACCCGCGCCGCCCGCATAGTCGTGGTGTGGCTGGCGCTGGCCGCGTTCGTCGCCTTCGACTTTGTCGTGCCGTTTGCCGCCGGCCTCGTATTCAACCTGGACAACACGGCCTCGATCGCACTCGTCGGCCTATTTGTGTGGCTGGGCATGCTCGGACCCGCAGGCCTCGCCGCCGCTGCCACGCGACGCATCGGGATCCTGCCAACCATCATCCTCGGCTTCGCATTCACCATCGGCCTCGGCTACTTCGCCGAGCGCGACTGGTGGTGGATAAACCCCGGCGCCTGGCCAACCCGGTTGGCGCTGCCGACCATGGGCCTGCACTTCAACCTGCTACCCCTCGACGCCACCGACCCCATGGCGGGGGAATCTCCCATTCCCGCCCTCACCCTCACACTGCTACTCGCAGCAATTGGCTTTGTAGTGGCCGCCCTCGTACCACCGCGCACCCGACCCATACTGCGCCGCCGCCGAGTCCACCACGTCACCGCACCGCTGGCCACTTCTCCGGCGACGCCGCGCCCCGAAACCACCGGATACGTGGCTGCGGTGAAGGGGGTTGCGATGGCGGCGAGGGTGTCGTCGATAGGCGTCTTGCTCCTGCTCACCGCCCTGGTGCTGCTGTTCTCGCTGGCATACCCGGTGGACGTGCGCGAGGCGCTGTTCGCCTACGCCATCCTGCCGGTTGGGGCCGGCGTGCTGCCCACCCTCGTGTGGCCGAAACTGCGTCCCGCCTGGGCGCTCATGCAGGTCGAACACCCACACGTCCGCGCCGCATTGGCCACTTGGTGCGTTGGAGTCGTCGCCCTCGTGTGCGCGTTCGGAGCGGCCGTGGTTGGCGACGCACGCTTCGGACTCCTCGCGTTCCTCGCAGGCAGCGTATTGGCCCTCACCGCACTTGCCATCACCGTCCGCTTCGGCGTGGCGTGGACGCTGGCCACGACGATCCTGGTCACGATCGTCTCCGCCACGATCGGCGGCGACGTCCTCGCACAGTCCGCACTATGGATCCTCGCCGTCCCCGCATGGCCAATCACCGCCACCGGTGCACGCGTGTGGATTGCGGCTGCGGTGGGGTTAGCGCTGCTGGCAGTCGTTGTCGCGGCGCTGATGCGGGTGCTGCGCGGCATGCGCCCAGTGCGACGCTAACCCGCCGGGGTCAGGCGTCCATCTGCCGTGTAGCGACCATCGGGGGAGTTGTAGAAGGCGTGGGCGTGGTTGTCGTCGATAAGCAAATGCCACGTGCCGCCGTTATCGCAGGTGCCCTCGGTGATCGTCTCGCGGAAGCCATCCTCGGTTTTCGCGAGGTGGCCCGCGCAGCCAAGGTCCGGGTACGTCACCGCGGTACCGTCCGCGGTCGGCGCGAACCGGACGCGGAACTGCTCACCCTGCAGGTGCTCCACCTTGGACACCTGCCCCATCGTGCCCTCCAACGGACCACGCAGTGTTGCGCTGCCGATCTTGTCCAGCGCCGCCGCGTCCGTCGTCGGGTGCCAGGTGATCCGTGTGACATCGCTGAGCGGATTGCCGACGACCGTCTCCTCCGGGCCCCACACCTTTTCCAGACGCTGACCCCGCAGTTCGAAGTGTGTCACGTGCATCTTGGGGCCGTCCGTTTCGTACTGGTCCAAGCCCGGCTGCGTGCCGTTGGTGAACACTGTCGGGTAGGGCTCGTCCGAGTCGACGAGGTAGTCCTTCGTCCAGGTGACCTCGCCGTTCTGGGCCCGCAGCACGCGCACCGGCGATGGGTTGCCGTTGGCCGCGCCTGCGTCTGGGCCTGCGTCTGGGGCTGCGCTGACGCCTGCGCGGAGCAGCAGTTCGGGTTCGAGATCGCCGTTGATGTCCAAAACGTCGTAGGTGAACGTGCCGTCGAGATCCGCGAGGTCCGCGAAGAAGCGCGCCGGGTCCGCGATCGCTTCCGCGTACAGGTCACGGATCGAAGCGGTCGGTGTCGCTGACGCCGTGGTCGCGTCGGTTGACGTTTCGTTGGTCGGTGCGCTAGTCGGTGCGCTGACCGTCTCGTGAGAAACGACCGTCGTTGTTTCCGGTGCAGGCGTTTGGATTGGTTCGGTCTCCGTGCCGCAGGCAGCCAGCAGGAGAGTGGTGGCGAGGATCGGTACGTGACGTTTCATGGCACCACGCTACCGAAAGCCCAAAAGACGATATCGGGATTTGGCATTCTCGCCGGAGCACGACTTGGGGAAACGGCGTCGGCAAGGTGCTAAAACCCGATATCGTCTTTTGGGCTATCCGACAGATCAGGACAGGATCTGCCAGGCGCTTTGGAAAATCGACATCTGTTGGGAACTGGCGGGCCAACGCATCCGACTAAAAATGCGTCCCTGTATCAACCGAAAGGTGTATGTGTGTCCAGTACTGTTCAACGGCGCAGCGGCCTGCCCGCGCTGACCAGAAGAATCCATTTTTACGCGGGCCTGTTCATTGCCCCGTTCATCTTTGTCGCCGCGCTAAGTGGCGCTCTCTACGCGGTCGCTCCGTCGCTCGAAAACGTCGTCTACAAAGACGTGCTGACCGTTCCCGCCTCCGACACCAACGCCCCGCTGGCCAGCCAAATCAGGGCCGCGCAGGACACACACCCGGACATGGATGTGGCGCAGGTGTGGCCGTCGTCGACACCCGATGAAGCAACGCGCGTTTTGCTTATCGACGAATCCCTCACCGAAACAAACCAACTCCGCAGCATCTTCGTCAACCCCCACACCGGTGACGTCATTGGCGACGAGCCAACCTACTCCGGCCTCGGCGAACTCCCGCTGCGCTACTGGATCTCGTCGCTACACAAGAGCCTCCACCTCGGCGAGGTCGGCGAGCTTTACGCAGAGGTGGCAGCCAGCTGGCTGTGGGTCGTCGCCCTGGGCGGCCTGTACCTGTGGTGGCGGATGGCCCGGAAGCGAGCCCTGGTTGGGTTGGAGAATGCGACGGGGCGTCGTCGTAAAGTGCTGAACTTGCACGGCGTAGCCGGAACCTGGCTGCTCGTGGCCATGCTGGGACTGTCCGCCACAGGCATCACCTGGTCCGTATTCGCCGGCGAAAACGTCGACCGCACAATCACCTGGTTGGGCGGCAAAGCAGAACCGATCGAAACCTCCCTGGTCGCCGACGCGGAAGCCGCCCCAGCCGACGAGCACGCCGACCACCACCCCGCCAGCGCACACGGAGCCGAAGGCCTGACCAAGGACGAGGTGGCCGACCAAGCCGCCACCGTCCTCGAAACCGCCCGCGCCGAAGGCCTCACCGGATCAGTGCGCCTCTTCGTCCCCAAGAACACCGACGAGGCGTGGCAGGCCAGCGAGCGCTGGGTGCCGTGGCGCACCACCTCCGACGCCGTGAGCGTGAACGGCCAAAACGGTGACCTTGTAGACAAGCTCCCATTCTCTGAACTGCCACTGTTCTCAAAACTGACCAGCTGGGGCATCTACCTGCACATGGGCATCATGTTCGGCCTGCCTCTGCAGATCCTGCTCGCTATCTGCGCGCTCGCGATCTGCGCCATGGTCGTGATGGGCTACATCCTCTGGTGGCGACGCCGCCCAACAAAGAACGCCATCGCCGGCGTCCCAGGTCAGGCTGATCTCACCGGCCGCGACTGGGCCATCCTCGCCGTCGTAGCGATCCCGGTCGGCCTGTTTCTGCCGCTACTCGGCCTTACCTTCGCCGCGATGCTTGTTGCCGATCGGTTGCTGGCCCGCCGCCGCACGGCATTTACGACGCCCGAAAAAGAACCTGTTCCCCTGGCTGCTGACGAGCGGGTCGGAGTCTCCGGAGACGAGGCTGAGCTTGGCTTAGTTGAGGTTGGCTGAGGCAAGCGTGGCGGCGCGTTCCTGACAGATCACGGCGGAATCTGTCAGTCGCCGGCATCGCGCCTGGTCAGAAATCGCCCCTGACAGATTCTGCAGAATCTGTCAGTGGAAGAGGGGGCCGGCGAAAATAGTTCCCGTGGTTGGGCCGGGATGTGGAACTTTCTTGCCTCCCAAGACAGCCGACCTGGGAGAACGCCGCAGCGGTGGAGCCAAAAACCCGAAATAGTTCCCGAGCGGGGAACTATTTTGGGTGGGTGCCGCAGGGCCGCCGGGCCGCCAGCCCGGCAAAGTACCGCCGTACCCCCAAGAAACCTAGTAGTAGAAGGGGAAGTCGTCCCAGCGTGGCGGGCGTTTCTCCAAAAACGAGTCGCGGCCTTCGACGGCTTCGTCGGTCATGTAGGCCAGGCGGGTGGCTTCGCCGGCGAAGACTTGTTGGCCCATGAGGCCGTCGTCGACAAGGTTGAAGGCGAATTTGAGCATGCGCTGCGCGGTGGGGGACTTGCCGTTGATTTCGCGGGCGACCTGGATCGCCTCTTCTTCCAATGAAGCATGCGAGGCAACGATGTTGACCGCGCCCATGCGCTGCATCTCCTCGGCTGAGTAGGTGCGGCCGAGGAAGAAGATTTCGCGGGCGAACTTCTGGCCGACCATCTTGGCTAGGTAGGCGGAGCCGTAGCCGGCGTCGAAGGAGCCCACGTCCGCGTCGGTCTGCTTGAACCGGGCTTCCTCGCGTGAGGCGATGGTGAGGTCGCATACGACGTGGAGTGAGTGTCCGCCGCCGGCTGCCCAACCGTTGACCACGGCGATGACCACCTTTGGCATGGTGCGGATTAACCGCTGGACCTCCAAAATATGAAGACGTCCGCCCTCGGCCTTCACGCGCGCCTCATCGACGGTTTCGGCGGTTTCGCCGCCGGCGTACTGGTAGCCGGAGCGGCCGCGGATGCGTTGGTCGCCGCCGGAGCAGAACGCCCAGCCGCCATCCTTCTGCGAAGGCCCGTTGCCGGTCAGCAGCACCACGCCCACAGAAGGGTCGCGCCGGGCGTGATCCAACGCCTGGTAGAGCTCATCCACGGTGTGGGGGCGAAACGCGTTGCGCACCTCGGGGCGGTCGAATGCGATGCGCACGGTGCCGTCGGCACGCGTGTCGCCGACGTGGCGGTGGTAAGTGATGTCGGTGAAGTTGAAGCCTTCGACCTCGCGCCACTGGCTGGGGTCGAAGGGCTGGGCGGTGGAGTACTGCATGGGGGTAATCGTACTCACGCGTCCGCTTTATACCTCTTTATAACTAGCCCAACCTATAAAGAGGTATAAAGAGGCTATGGTTCAGCGCAGTCCGTACACACCTGGCGTGGTGGCCTCCACCATTTATGGCAGAGACCAAGTTCTTAGGGAGGCGAAGCGCGAGCTTTTCTTTATGGCTCATGATCCTGGGCTGATGGGGCAGGTGAAGGTCTACGTGGGACCCCGCGGCATAGGAAAGACCAGCTTGCTTCGAGCAGTTGAAGCAGAAGCTAAGGCTGAAGGCTTTGAAACCGCCTGGATTACAGCGGGGGACCGGCCACTTTTCAATGCCCTTTTGGACAAAATCGGCGAGATTGCTCGCAGCTGGAAGGATGAGGCTGGAGAAAAGCTGCTCGGGCTGTTGTCGTCGCTGCGGGTTGAAGCGTTTGGTGTTTCGGTTGGAGGATCTCAACCAGTTGAAGGCCCGAGGCCAGATGCGTCGGGATATGGAGACCAAATGCAGCGCGCGCTTGTTGATGCAGCGGAAACGATCCGGGGCAGGGCTAGTGGAATGGTTGTTTGTATTGACGAGATTCAGTCGGCTGATGCAGATGGCCTGCGCTCGCTTGCGTACGCGTGGCAGCAGATGCAGGCAGAAAATGCTGAGCTCCCTCTCGCCATCTTTGCAGCTGGGCTCAGTCATAGTCAGGATGTGATTACCGATGCTGTGAGTTTTGCAGAGCGCTTTAGTTATGTGCATCTTGAATCTCTGGACCGAGAACACGCTGAGGAAGCATTAGTACAACCGGCGAAGAAGAAGGGCGTGAATTGGTCTCCGGCCACGCTCCAGGAAGCTGTCCGTTTAGCAGGCGGCTACCCGTATTTCATTCAGGTTGTAGGCGATCTGGTGTGGCAAGCGGCCGATTTTCCGGACCCTGGCACTTTTATTGACCTAGCAAACCTCAAACATGTAGCGGATCGATTCCAAGAAACTCAGTTGACCATGTTCCGCTCCCGGTGGCACAAAGCTACCGACGTGGAGAGGGAATTCATTAGCGCAATGGCTGAGGATCTAGAGCCACAGGTGAAGCGAGGCGATATCGCCGAGAGAATGGGCCGACCTACAACCGGAATCAGCATGGTCCGTAGATCTTTGCTTGACAAGGGATTAATCGAGGAAAGTGGTTTCGGCTACTTGAGGTTCACTGTTCCGGGGTTCGCCGAATTCGTGAGAAAAGAGCGGGGCGGGCAGGAGCGTGAGGCTCGTGGTTGACGTTTTATACCTCTTTATAACTACCCCAACCTATAAAGAGGTATAAAGCACCCATGACCCCATCCGTTGACGAGATCCTCGAGCGCGCCCACGTTGTCGCGCTGCCCATGGCTGTGAAGTTCCGCGGCATCACCACGCGTGAGGCCTTGCTTATCGACGGCCCCGCCGGCTGGGGCGAGTTCTCCCCATTCGTCGAATACGCCCCCGGGGAGTCCGCCGCTTGGCTGCGCGCCGGACTGGAGGCGGCGTTCACCGGCCTGCCGGAGGCGCACGGCACTGTGGAGGTCAACGGTACGATTCCCGCGGTCGAGGACGTCGAGCCTGTGCTCGCGCGCTACCCGGGGGTTAACACGTTCAAGATCAAGGTCGCTGAGCCTTCGCAGTCGCTTGACGACGACATCCGCCGCGTCGCCGCGGTCCGTCGCCTCCGCCCCGACGCGCGTTTGCGTGTCGACGCCAACCGTGGCTGGACCGTCGACCAAGCCGTCGAAGCGGCGGAGAAGCTCGGCGAGTTGGAGTACATCGAGCAGCCGTGCGCCACGGTGGAGGAACTTGCGGAGGTGCGCCGCCGCACCAGCACCCCGATTGCTGCGGACGAGTCGATCAGGCGTGCCGCCGACCCGTACCGCGTGGCTGAACTGAACGCGGCGGACGTGGCGGTGTGCAAGGTCGCCCCGCTTGGGGGAGTGGCCAACCTGGTCACCATCGCGCGCGACCTGCACCTCGATGTCACTGTCGCTAGCGCTTTGGATACTGCCGTCGGCATGGATGCGGGGTTGATCGCGGCGAAGCTCACCGGTTCGCGTGCGGCGGGGCTGGCAACCCAGCGCCTGTTCGTGGAGGACGTTGCGGAGCCCCGCGTCATGGAAAACGGCGAACTTGCTATCACCCGCACTACCCCCGATCCGGAACGCCTCCACGGGCTTCGCGCCCCAGGTGAGCGCAGGGATTGGTGGTTCGCCAGGGTCCGTGCGTGCATGGCTGTGCTGGAGCAGGATCCCTCTTTCCGGGTGTAATTGTCCGATTTCTTATCGCATTCGCGTGTGGGATCCGGGGGCAGTCGGCTAATCTTTCGCCCATGTCGACTCCCGTGATGCACGAATCTGCCTCGCTTTCAGAAGGCGACCTGGCAAAAGCGCCCGAACCTGGCGAGTGGCGCCGCCAACTTATCGGCCTGATCACCGGTGTGGTGCTGGCTGTTTTGGTGTATTTCTTGTTCCCTGCCAACGCTGCTGAGACGGTGTTGCAGTCCTCCGGTGCGAAGGAGGGGGTGGAGTACTCCGCGGACACGATGCGCATCGTCGCTGCCACCACTGTGTTGATGGGTGCGTGGTGGATGACGGAGGCCATCCCGCTGGCCGCCACCGCCTTGGTGCCGATTGCGGTGTTCCCGATCGCAGGTGTGGCTCCGTTTAAGGAAGTGTCCTCGCCGTACGCTTCGGCGACGATCTTCCTGTTTATGGGTGGCTTCCTGATGGCGCTGGGTCTGCAGCGTTGGAACCTGCACCGCCGTCTGGCTCTGGTGGTGGTCAAGATTGTCGGTACTTCGCCGAAGCGCATCATTTTGGGCTTTATGCTGGCCACTGGCTTTATGTCCATGTGGGTGTCTAACACTGCTACCGCTGTGGTCATGCTGCCGATTGGTACGTCGGTGCTCATGCTGACCGCGGACACGGTTGGTGGCATGAAGAACCAGCGGAAGTTCGCTACCGCGCTCATGCTTGCTATCGCGTACTCGGCTTCCATTGGCTCCCTGGCCACGCTGATTGGTACTCCGCCGAACGCGCTGCTGAAGGGCTACATGGAGGAGGCCCACGGCATCGTTATCGGTTTCGGTCAGTGGATGCTGGTCGGCCTGCCGGTCGCGGTTGTGTTCACCTTCATTGCTTGGTGGTTGCTGATCACGGTGTTCAAGCCGGAGGTTGACACCATTCCGGGCGGCAAGGAGCTGATCGACGATGAGATTAAGAAACTCGGTGCCTGGACCTTCCCGCAGGTTGCTGTTGGTGTGATCTTCCTCGTCGCCGCGCTTGCCTGGATTTTCATCCCGCTGGGCCGCAATCACTTCGGTTGGGATTTCCCGTACGACGACGCGATCGTCGGCATCATCGCCGGCATGCTCATGTTCATCATCCCGGGCACCTCTGACGGCAAGCGTCTGTTGGACTGGAAGACGGCGAACGAGATGCCGTGGGACGTGCTGATGCTCTTCGGCGGCGGTTTGTCTCTGTCGGCGATGTTCACCGCAACCGGCCTGTCCCTGTGGATCGGTGAGAAGGCGAAGGGCCTGTCCAGCTTGCCGATGTTCCTGCTCATCTTCGCCATCGCCGCGCTGGTGCTGCTGCTGACGGAGCTGACCTCCAACACCGCAACGGCTGCGACCTTCCTGCCGATCATGGGTGGTGTGGCCGTTGGTATCGGCCTGACCGAGGCGACCGAGATGAACGTTCTGCTGCTGGCTATCCCTGTTGCGCTGTCTGCAACGTGTGCGTTCATGCTGCCGGTGGCAACTCCGCCGAACGCGATCGCTTACTCGTCCGGTTACGTCACCATGGGCGAGATGATCAAGGGTGGTGTGTGGCTCAACGCGATTGCGTTGGTGCTCATCTCCCTGGCTACGTACTTCATCGCAGTACCTGTGTTTGGGCTGGTGCTCTAGGAGCATTCTGCTTATCGACGACGCGCCCCGGCAGTTCTCCTGCCGGGGCGCTAGTCTATTTGCCATGGATAACGAGACGAGACAGTACGGCCGTCCAGGCGACGAGCCGCAGCGCCCGCGCCCGAGGCAGTACTTCCCGGACCATTCCGAACAACAGGCCCAGTACGACGATCAGTACTACCAGCCGCAATACCAGCAGTACGAGCCCCCGTACGAGCCCCAGTATCAGGAGCCGTACCAGCCGGAGCCGCAGAAGGGCTCGAGTGCCGCGTCGATTGCGCTGGGTGTGTTCGCAGCGTTGGCGTTCATTGCAGCTGTGGTGCTGTTTTTCCTGTGGCAAGGGGCGGCAGCGGATGCCAAAAAGCAGCCGTTGACGGAGACGGTCACCCAGACGACCACCGCGACGGAGACCACGACTACGACGACGACGAAGTTCCCGTCGATCTTCCGCGACCGCGAGGAAGCAACCTCGATGTTGCCGCCGGAGCCGCTGCCGGATGATGTTGAGATCCCGCGCGATGTTCGGGACAGTGCCCGCGATATTCTCGACCAGATCCGCGACGGCGCGGACCAGTTTCTCCAGGAGCAGTAGGTAGATGGCAACGGCTATGGAATTGGCTACGGCGGTGGCGGGGGTCGTCGCAAAGCATTGCACTGATGTGGTGATGAGCCCGGGTTCGCGCAACTCGCCGCTGGCGTACGCGCTGCTCGCGCGTCGCGACATCACGGTGCATATGCGTATCGACGAACGCTCCGCCGCCTTCACCGCCCTCGGCCTCGCACGCGTGCAGCGCCGACACGTTGGCGTGGTGATGACCTCGGGCACGGCGGTGGCGAACGCGTACCCGGCGATGATCGAGGCGCATATGTCGCACACGCCGCTTGCCGTGATCAGCGCCGACCGCCCGGAGCGCCTCGTGGGCACCGGTGCCAGCCAGACCATTTGGCAGCAGGGCATCTTCGGCCGCTACGCCGAGACCCAACAGGTGGCGGACGAGGCGGCGGCGGAAGCGATCTCGTTCGACGCCGGCCAAGTACACATCAACGTTGCGCTGGACACCCCGCTCGTGCCGGACGCGCTGCTAGAGCCGGTTGGCGAGCCGCGCCGGGTCGGCCCGGGCGTCCTCGCACGCGGTGCGCTCGCAGGCTCGGGCGCCGGGTTCGTCGACCATGGAGTCGTGGACATCGACCTGACCCGCGACACGCTGGTCATCGCCGGCGACGAGGCCTGGGAAGTACCCGGCCTGGAACACGTGCCCACCATCGCTGAGCCGACGGCGCCGACCCCGTTCCACCAGGTCCACCCGTTGGCTGCGCGGTTCTTCGCGCAGTCGGAGGTGGCCATCTCCCACGACGGGGGTGACTTCGCCGCGTCCACCAAGCCGGAACAGGTCGTTGTGGTGGGGCACCCGACGCTGCACCGCGACGTCATGGCGCTGCTGGCGGATCCGGACATCACGGTCATCGGCCTGTCGCGCACCGAGACGTTTACCGGCCAGCCGGACCTGCGCGGCTCGCGCGTCAACGCCACGGGCCAGCCGACGGATACCTGGATCAAGATCTGCGAGGCCGCCGGCGAGGTCGGCGCCGACACCGTGCGCCAAGCCCTTGCGGAGGAGCAGTTCGGCTTCACCGGCCTGCACGTCGCCGCCGCCGTGTGCGACACCCTCGCGGTGGGCGACACGATGGTGCTCGGCGCGTCGAACCCGGTGCGCGATGCCTCCTTTGTCGGCATGCCGTTCGACGGCGTGGACACCTACGCCGCCCGCGGTGCCGCGGGTATCGATGGCACCGTCTCCCAAGCTGTCGGCATCGCCCTTGCCACCCAGGCACTGCGTGCGGACGAGATCCGCGCACCGCGCACCGTCGCGTTGCTGGGCGATCTGACGTTCCTGCACGACATCAACGGTCTGCTCATCGGCTCCGACGAGCCGCGCCCCGGCAACCTGACCATCGTGGTGGCCAACGACGACGGCGGAGGCATCTTTGAAACCCTCGAGCCAGCAGCGGAGCCGGTGCGAGACGTCTTTGAGCGGGCGTTTGGTACGCCGCATGGGGTGGTCGTCGAGAAGCAAGCGCTCGCGTACGGGGCGAACTACCGCCGCGCCGAATCGCTTGCGGAACTGCACCAAGTGCTGCTTGAACTCGAGGCCCAGCCCGACGGCATCACAATTGTGGAGGCCGTGACCACCCGCGAAACCCGCCGCGCGCTCGCGCAGCGACTGGCCAAGTAATGCGCTGGCGCAGACGCGCACACCAAGCCGTCATGGCGCTCTACGGATGCGCCGTGCTCGGCTGCGTTGCCATGGTCGCAGGGCCCGCGCTTCACGACGCCCAAATCCACGCCAACCCCGGCCGCGGCGTCGCCACCGTCACCGACCAAACCCGGCTGCGCACCTACGTGGAGTACGAAACCGAAGACGGCCGGCTCGTCTCACCGCGCGACGGGGTGCTCTATCCCACCGGGCTCGGCCCCGGCCAGCAGGTGTGGGTGACCTACGCCAAGAACAACACCGAGCTGGTCAAGGTGGAAGGCCGCGGGTGGGCGCTCTCGCTCATCCCCGCCCTGTCGGTGCTGGCCGTGGCGACGATTATCGCCGCCCTGGCCTGGCTCGCCGTAGGAAAAATTCACGTCCGGTTCAGCCGGAATTCGACCGAAGTTTCACGTCAACTGGGAGAGTAAACAGCATGCGAGTGGGAATCGTCGCCGAGTCCTTTCTGCCCAACGTCAACGGAGTGACCAACTCCGTCCTTCGCGTCCTTGAGCACCTCAAGCGGGAGGGCCACGACGCGATCGTGATCGCGCCTGGCGCCCGCGAGTTCCAGGACGAAGTTCCTGACTACCTTGGCTTTGAGATCGTGCGGGTGCCCACCGTCATGGTGCCGTTGATCGATTCGCTGCCCATCGGCGTTCCCACCACCACCGTCACGGCAGCACTGTCGCAATTCAAGCCGGACATCATCCACCTGGCCAGCCCGTTCGTGCTCGGCGGAGCGGGGGCGTTCGCGGCCCGCCAACTCGGTGTGCCCGCGGTCGCGCTCTACCAGACGGACGTGGCTGGCTTTGCCACGAAGTACCAACTGTCCACCCTGGCCACCATGGCGTGGGACTGGACCCGCACCGTGCACAACATGTGCGAAATGACGCTCGCGCCGTCGTCGGAAACGATCAAGGCGCTGGAGGAGCACAACATCAAAAATATCCGCCATTGGGGCCGTGGCGTGGATGCGGAACTGTTCCACCCGTCGAAGCGCTCCGACATCCTGCGCCGTTCGTGGGATCCGACCGGTACGAAGAAGATCGTCGGGTTCGTCGGCCGCCTCGCCGCGGAGAAGTCCGTTGACCGCCTCGCCCCGCTGGTTACGGAGCCGTCCATCCAGTTGGTCATCGTCGGCGGCGGCCCGGAGCGCGAGGCGCTTGAAGAGGTTTTGCCCAACGCCGTGTTCACCGGCCCGCTTTCTGGCGAGGAGCTCGCCCGCGCGTATGCCTCGCTCGACCTGTTCGTGCATACCGGCGAGTTTGAAACCTTCTGCCAGGCCATCCAGGAAGCTCAAGCCTCGGGCGTGCCCACGATCGGCCCCCGCGCTGGCGGCCCCGTTGACCTCATCGAGCACGGCGTCAACGGTTTGCTGCTCGACGTGGCCACCTTCACCGAGGAACTCCCTGACGCAGCGCGTTGGCTTCTCGACGACACCCGCCACCCCGAACTCACCACCACCGCCCGGGAGTCCGTGGCAGATAAGACCTGGGAGGCGCTTGGGCAGCAACTCCTTAGCTACTACACCGAGGTGCTTGGCTCCTACGAACGCAAGGTGATTCACCTGTTCGGCCGCGATGTTGCACTGCCGCGCTGGGTGCCGGTGAAGCGCAAAGTAGACTGACGGGCATGTCTGTCGGCGACCTGTCTACCAGCACTCAGAACTACCTCAAAGGCATTTGGGCCCTTTCGGAGTGGTCGGATGCGCCGGTGACGTCGTCGTCAGTGGCAAAGCACCTTGGGCTGCGGAAATCCACGGTGTCGGACGGGGTGCGCAAACTTGGCGAGCAGGGACTTGTCACACACAAGCCTTACGGCACGATCGAACTGACCGAACTCGGCCACACGTATGCGGTGGCGATGATCCGCCGCCACCGCCTCATTGAAACGTTTCTGGTGGAAGCCCTCGGCTACACCTGGGACCAAGTGCACGACGAGGCGGAAACTCTCGAGCACTCCGTGAGCGACTTCATGGTCGAGCGCATCGACGCATTTCTTAACTACCCCACCCGCGACCCCCACGGTGACCCCATCCCCTCAGCCAGCGGGCGTGTCGACACCCCCGAAGCCGTCCCGCTGACCGGCGTGCAACCGGGCCAGACGGCCACGATTGAACGCATTGCCGACGACGACCCGAAACTGCTGCAATTCCTGGACAGTCACGGGCTTGTCGTCGGCGCAACCCTCGAGGTTGGGGAGGGTGCCCCTTACTCCGGCGCGGTCGCGGTGCGGCTGGCCGGCGCGGCGGAGGCGGTGCCGCTTGGCGAGGAAGCCACGGACTCCGTCTTCGTGCGCGTGGATGCGTAGCGACGACCCCGCAGCACCCCGTGCGGGCCGAACAGGTACACCACACCAAACACCACACCCTGTGCGAGCACGATCATGCCGCCGGAGGCCGTGTCGAGGTAGTAGGAGCAGTACAGGCCCACAATCGCACATGCCGCCGACATGGTCGGGGCGATGATCAGCATCGTGCCGAACTTGTTGGTGAGCAGGTAGGCGGTCGCCCCCGGGATGATCAGCATCGCCACCACCAGGATCACGCCAACGGCCTGGAGTGCCACCACTGATGTCAGCGCCAGCAGTGCCAGCAGGGCCGCACCGAGCAGGCGCGGATTCAACCCAATCGCGTGTGCATGGGTGGGATCGAACGCGTAGAGGGTGAAGTCGCGCCGCTTGAGCACCAGCACGCTCAACACGATCGCGCCCAGGATGGCCACCTGAAGCAGGTCCCCACGGGACACACCAAGCAGGTTGCCGAAGATGATGTGGTTCAGATCCGTGTGCGAAGGGGTTACCGAAATGAGCACGAGCCCCAGCGCGAACATGGTGGTGAACACGATGCCAATGGCCGCATCCTCCTTCACCCGGGACGTATCGCGCACCAGCCCGATCAGTGCCACCGCAAGGAACCCGAACACCACCGCGCCAACGGCGAACGGCACGCCCAGAATGTAGGCCAGCACCACGCCCGGCAGGACAGCGTGGCTTACCGCATCGCCCATCAGCGACCAGCCAACCAGCACCAGCCAGCACGACAACAGCGCGCACACAACCGACGCCACTAGCGACGTTGCAAGCGCACGCATCATGAACTCGTACCCAAACGGCTCCGTAAGCAGCGCAATCATGCCGACACCCCCATTCCGAAGCCCTGCACCAAATTGTCCGGCTCTAACACCACTTCAGTCGGGGCGTGCATCAACACCCGACGGTTCAACAGCACCGTCTCCGGCGCGAGTTGCGGCAGGGCGACCAGATCGTGCGTCACCACAAAAATAGTGGTGCCTTCAGCGGCGAGGTCGCGCAACAGCTCAGTGATGGTGGCCTCGGAATGTTTGTCCACGCCGGCGAAGGGTTCGTCGAGAAGCATGATGCTCGCGCCCTGGGCGATACCGCGCGCGATGAACGCACGCTTCTTCTGACCGCCCGAAAGTTGGCCGATCTGGCGGTCTGCGAACGACTCAAGGTGGGTGCGCTCTAACGCGCGATCCACAGCCGCAATGTCCTCCGCACGCGCGTGGCGGGTAAAGCCCATGTGGCCGTAGCGGCCCATCATGACCACGTCGCGCACGGTGACCGGGAACTGCCAGTCCACATCCTCGCTCTGCGGGACGTAGCCCAGCACCTGCGTCTTGCGGGCGCGCATGGGGTCGATGCCGTTGATACGAACCGTGCCGCGATCCGGCTTGACCAACCCCATGATCGCCTTGAGTAGCGTGGATTTGCCCGCGCCGTTCATCCCGATCAGCCCACAGATACGGCCTGGTTGGACGCTCAAGGTTGCGCCGTCGAGCGCTACGACGTCGCCGTAGCGCACCGCAACATCGTCAACCGCGATTGCGGGGATCACTGCTTGCCCCCGTTCAAACCGTCGATGATCACCTTCGTGTCGTGGCGAATCAGATCCAGGTAGGTCGGCACCGGACCGTTTTCCTCAGAAAGCGAATCGACGTAGAGGGTGCCGCCGTACTCCGCGCCGGTGGCCTTCACGACCTGCATCATCGGGGCGTTAGAGACTGTGGATTCGCAGAACACCGCTGGGACGTTGTTTTCCTTCACAAACTCGATCGCGCCGGCGATCTGCTGCGGGGTGGCTTCCTGCTCAGCATTGACTGGCCAGATGTAGCGCTCGGTTAGCTTCGCGTCGCGGGCCAGGTAGGAGAACGCGCCCTCACAGGTCACCAAGGCACGCTGCTTGTCGGGGACGGCGGCGAGCTTGGTCTCCAGCTCGTCTTGCACAGCCTGCAGTTCGTTTTTGTATTTCTCGCCGTTGGCCTTGAAGTCTGCGGCGTGTTCCGGGTCGAGTTCGCTGAACGCGTCAACGATGTTGTCCACGTACTTCTGCACGTTCACCGGGCTCATCCACGCGTGCGGATTGGGCTTGCCGGCGTAGGCGTCCTCGGCGATGTCGATCGGCTCGACACCCTCGCTGACCACGGCGTGCGGCACATCCAGATCGGCGACAAACTGGGCGAACCAATTCTCCAGGTTCATGCCGTTATCCAAAATCAGGTCCGCGTCGGCGGCACGAGAAATGTCGCCGGGGGTGGGCTCGTAGCCGTGGATCTCCGCACCAGGCTTGGTGATGGATTCCACCTTGAGGTGATCGCCCGCAACGTTCGCGGCGATGTCCTGGATCACGGTGAACGTTGTGAGCACGACAGGGGTGTCTTTGCCGCCTGCTGCATCAGTGCTTTCTTCAGAGCAGCTCGCCAGGCCGAGGGAGAGAGCAGCCGTAGCGACGAGCGCAAGCACTTTGGTTTTCATCATGTCGTTCCTTTGCGTTGGGAGCGTGGAGGGGAGCAGGCAATCTGTGTGCCCACGCTGGCGAATAATAAAGTTCGGTATGCCGAACTGGCAAGTGGCGTAAGGGCGTACAGCCTACTTTTGTGGGTGGCGAAGTAGACCGAAGTAGACTGACCAACCATGGCCAAGGCGGATCTGGAGAAAAAGCCCTTCGACGTTGCCGGAATGTTCGACGACGTGGGCAAGAACTACGACAAGACGAACACCGTGTTGTCGTTCGGGCTGGACAAATACTGGCGACGACGCACCCGCGAACGCCTCGAACTCAAACCAGGGGAGAAGGTGCTCGACCTCGCCGCAGGCACCGCCGTGTCCACCGTCGAGCTCGGTAAATCCGGCGCGTGGGTCGTGGCGTGCGACTTCTCCCAGGGCATGCTGGCCGCCGGCAAGGACCGTAAGGTGCCCAAGGTGGTCGGCGACGCGATGTACCTTCCGTTTGCCGACAACACCTTCGACGCGGTGACCATCTCCTACGGGCTGCGCAACGTCCATGATTTCGAGGCCGGCTTGCGCGAAATGGCGCGTGTGACCAAGCCCGGCGGGCGCCTTGTGGTCAACGAGTTCTCCACCCCCGTCATCCCAGGATTCCGCACCGTGTACAAGGAATACCTGCCACGTGCTGTGCCGGCGCTGGCCAAGGTATTTTCCTCCAACGCGGAGGCCTACGAGTACCTTGCGGAATCCATCCGCGCATGGCCCAACCAGGAGGAGCTTGCCGCGGCGATCAACGCCAACGGTTGGGAAGACGCCGGCTGGCAAGATCTCACCGCCGGCATCGTGGCGCTCCACAGCGCCGTCAAGCCGCTCGACTAAGCCGCGCTAAGCGACGTCCCAGAGCGGGGCGTTCTTCGGCACCACGCGACCTGCCGCGCGCCACAGTCGTGCGACCAGGTCGCGGTCGTCTTCCTGCACTAGGTTGCCCATCAGGCGCGCCGCTGCAGGCATGAGGTAGCGCCCGCCCAAACCGCGCAGCGCCACCGGGCCAGCCAGCGGTAGGAACTGCGGGTAGGTCAGGAGACGGGCGAGGGTGCGCGCCAGCGTGAACGCGTCGCCGTAGTGGCTGCGCAGCAACGCCGGCCACGCAAGCGTGAGGTCGCCACCCGCGTTGATCAACTCGACCGCCAGCACTGCGGTTTCCAGCCCGTAGTCGATGCCCTCGCCGTTGAGCGGGTTCACGCACGCGGCGGCGTCGCCGATAAGCACCCAGTTCGGGCCCGCAACGTTGGACACCGCTCCGCCCATCGGCAGCAGCGCAGAGGTCACCGCCTGCTCCGGGCCGAGGTTCCACGCCTCGCGCTGCTGTGCGGCATAGTCGGCGAGCAACTTCTTCGTGTTCACCTTCGCCGGGCGCGCATCGGTGGATAAGGCTCCGCAGCCGAGGTTCACGGTGCCGTCGCCAAGCGGGAAGATCCAGCCGTAACCAGGCTGAATCACGCCATCCGCGTCGCGCAGCTCCACGTGCGAATGCATCCACGGCTCGTCCGAAAACGGCGATTCGCAATACGAGCGTGCCGCAATCCCGAATACCTCCCCTTTGTGCCACTCGCGTCCCAGTTTCTTGCCAAAGGGGGAGCGCACGCCGTCGGCAACCACGACCCACTTCGCGCGTACCGAGCCCTGATCCGTCTTCACAGCACTGATCGCGCCGCCGGAAAACTCCACACCCGTCGCGGCGCAGTTCTGGCGGATGGTGGCGCCGGCGGTGCGGGCTTCGTCGACAAGCATTGCGTCAAACACCGTCCGAGGAGCCGCAGAGCCTTCACCGCGCGGCCAAGGCGCCTCGACGTCGCCGCCGTAGCCGTGCAACTTCAACCCCTTGTTGCGATACGCGGGTACCTCCAGATTGAGTGCCTCGAGCGTCTCCACCGCACGCGGGGTCAACCCATCGCCGCAAGTTTTGTCGCGGCCGGGACCCTGGACGTCGAGAAGCAAAGTCTGCAAACCCGAACGCTGCGCCGCAATCGCCGCCGCCGAACCAGCCGGTCCAGCACCCACAACCACAAGGTCGAAATACTCAGTCACGCAACTGATTGTGCCAGCGCCACCCACTGCTACAGAACCAAGGGCAAGTGGGCTACGGTAGGTGCGTTATCCATGTGCCCCTCCAACCTGCAAGGACGTTATCGATGACGTACGGCACCACCCCGTCACCCCGCCACGGATTCAAGATTGACCTTGGCGACGACGCACTCAACACCCGGCTCAACACCGGGCTAGAAGCGGTGGAGGACCTCCTCATGGCCGAACTTTCACGCGGCGAAAAGTTCCTCACCGACAAAGTCACCCACCTCGCCGCAGCCGGCGGCAAACGCTTCCGCCCCATGATGGCGCTGCTGTGCGCCGAGTTTGGCCCCAACCCGCGCGCCCAAAACGTAATCAACGGCGCCACCGTCACCGAAATGGTGCACCTGGCCACGCTGTATCACGACGACGTCATGGACGAAGCTGAACGCCGCCGCGGCGTTGAGTCCGCCAACGCGCGCTGGAGCAACACCGTCGCCATCCTTGCAGGCGACATCCTGTTTGCCCACGCCTCACGCCTGATGGGCCGAATGGACCTGGCCACCGTCGAGCACTTCGCCGACACCTTCGAGGAACTGGTCACCGGCCAGATGCGCGAAACCGTCGGCGCACAAGGCACCAACCCGGTTGAGCACTACCTGAAGGTCATCGACGAGAAAACCGGCGTGCTCATCGCGTCCGCCGCCTACCTGGGCGCGCGGCACTCCGGCGCGTCCGACGAGGTGGTCCAGCGTTGCGCGCGCATCGGCGACGCCGTGGGCATGGTGTTCCAGATCGTCGACGACATCATTGACATTTTCTCCGACCCCGAACAATCCGGAAAGACCCCAGGCACCGACCTGCGCGAAGGCGTATTCACCCTGCCAGTGCTCTACGCGCTCGAAGAGGACTCCGAGGCCGGCGAAGCCCTTCGAGGGCTCCTCACGGGCCCGCTTACCGACGACGCCGACGTCACCCGCGCCCTCGACCTCCTGGGCCAGACACGCGGCCGTGAACGCGCCCTCGAGACCGCTCGCAGATACCTGGACACCGTCGAGCGCGAACTCGACGAGTTGCCCGACATTCCCGCCCGCGAAGCGCTGCGCACCATGACACGTCTCACCGTCGAACGCGTAGGATAACCAGGCGATTTGCCTACATTGCGGTGGCGTGATGTAAGGTAATCCCCGCACTTCAAACGTGCACGCCAGGTTGCCCGAGCGGCCAAAGGGAGCGGACTGTAAATCCGCCGGCATTCGCCTTCAGAAGTTCGAATCTTCTACCTGGCACAGGCACACCCCGCCGATCCCCATCACGGATCGGCGGGGTTTTTCGCTGTGCGGTGCTGTGGTTCTGCGGCTGCAGGGCGGTAGGGAGTGATGGCCTATGGCGTAGGTTATGGAGCGGTTTATGTCGTCGATAAGCATGTGCAAAAACATGGGCTGTACTGGCGATTTGTGTTTATAAACGATATCGGGTTAATCTTCTCAAGGCTTCAACGGAGCGGGTCGCAAGATCCACAACAAAGAGGCTGTGCCCCCTTAGCTCAGTCGGCAGAGCGTTTCCATGGTAAGGAAAAGGTCGACAGTTCGATTCTGTCAGGGGGCTCTGTTGTTTGCTGGGGTCCTTGCACTTCGTGCGAGCGTCAGTGAACACATGGCGGTGTAGCTCAGTGGTAGAGCAAGCGACTCATAATCGCTGTGTCGAGAGTTCAATTCTCTCCATCGCTACTCACCTCAAACGGACGCCACAAGCGCCCGTGGTAGGGTTAGGCGCACCGAATAAGGTGCCCTAGGGGCGTGGCGCAATTGGTAGCGCAACGGTCTCCAAAACCGTAGGTTGCAGGTTCGAGTCCTGTCGCCCCTGCCAAAACAACCTGGAGGAGTTTTCGTGACTAACCCCAACGGTCAGAATGCCGCACAGCCAACCGGCAAGCGCCAACTGCGAGGGGTCTCGCCCGTGTCCTCCGACGGGTACGAAGCAAAGCGTACCCCCGTCAATGCCGACGAGGCCGAGGAAAAGACCACCAGCATCGCAACCTTCCCGGGCGAAGTCGTCTCCGAGATGAGCAAGGTCATCTGGCCGACCGGCAAGCAGATGCTGAACTACACGCTGATCACATTCGCGTTCCTCATTGTGCTCACCATCCTTGTCTGGGGTACCGACACCCTGGCTTCCATGGGGATTCGTTGGATTCTCATCCGATAAGTACAATTTCACGCGTAACGTTTCCCGCCTCCTCGAACACCGAGGGAAGGCGGGATACTTTTTGCCCCGGTAACCTTGGGGCACACCCGCGAACATACGAGGAGAACAACCATGACTGAGGTAAACGAGGACGTCAACGGCGCGATCGAAAACAACGAGCAGGAAATGATCGACGAAGGCGCGCCCGTCGACCCCTCCACCGACCCGGTCATCCACGGCGACTCCGACCCGGCCGGCACCAACGAGCAGGATGACAACGCCGAGGCGACCGAGGGCGCGGAAGCGCCGGAGGCAGAGGGCGCTGAGGCCGCGGAGGGCGTTGAGGCCCAGGACGCTGAGGCTACGTCCGACTTCGACGCTGAATACCGCAAGCGCCTGCGCGAGTACACCCGCGAACTGAAGAAGCAGCCGGGCGAGTGGTACATCATCCAGTCCTACTCCGGCTACGAAAACAAGGTGAAGACCAACCTGGAGATGCGTAGCCAGACCCTCGAGGTCGAAGACTCCATCTACGAGGTCGTCGTGCCTGTCGAGCAGGCGCTGGAGAAGAACAAGGACGGCAAGAACAAGCTGGTCAAGCGCAAGCTCCTTCCGGGCTACGTCCTCGTGCGCATGGACATGAACGACGCCGCATGGTCCGTGGTGCGTGAAACCCCGGGCGTGACCTCGTTCGTCGGTAATGAGGGCAATGCCACCCCGGTGAAGCACCGCGACGTCGCCAAGTTCCTGCTGCCGAAGTCCGCCGCGGCCGGCGCGAAGCCGCAGGTCGACGCCGAGGGCGACACCGTTGTGCCGTCGGCGGAGGAGGCGCCGAACAAGGTCACCCACGACTACAAGGTCGGCGAGGCCGTCACCATCCTCTCCGGTGCACTGGCGTCCGTGTCCGCCACCATCAACGCCATCGACCCGGAGACCGGCAAGATCGAGGCGCTCGTGTCCATCTTCGGCCGCGAGACCCCAGTCGAGCTCACCGCCGATCAGATCGAACGCATCATGTAAGCGCATTTTGCTTATCGACGACGCCCTGGCGTAACCTATCTCGTCGCGTGTGTTTTGCGCACACGCGACGTTTTCGTTTTCTCATCCCCGGTGGCTGGGAAAAACCCGGCATCCGGAAGCCTTACCGCTGTTCATCGCGGTGGCGAGGCTGTAACTAGGAGGTAATTGCGATGGCTAAGAAGAAGGTCACTGGCCTGATCAAGCTTCAGATCGAAGCTGGTATGGCAAACCCGGCCCCGCCGGTCGGTCCGGCACTTGGTGCACACGGTGTCAACATCGTTGAGTTCACCAAGGCATACAACGCTGCGACCGAATCCATGCGCGGCAACATTGTCCCGGTGGAGATCACGGTCTACGAAGACCGCTCCTTCGACTTCATCCTGAAGTCCCCGCCGGCTGCATCCCTGCTGCTGAAGGCTGCAGGCCTGCAGAAGGGCTCCGGCGTTCCGCACACTGACAAGGTTGGCAAGGTCACCTGGGAGCAGTGCAAGGAAATCGCCGAGACCAAGAAGAACGACCTCAACGCCCGCGACATCGAGGCTGGCGCCGCGATCATCGCTGGTACCGCACGTTCGATGGGTATTGACGTCGAGAAGTAAAGCGCACCTCGTCGCTTTACGTGGAAGGGCCTTCAGCCAGGCCCGCCAACCACAACTCCTGAAAGGAATCAAACATGGCTAAGAAGTCCAAGCGCTACATTGAGCAGCTCGCCAAGGTGGACCGCGACGCGTTCTACCACCCGCTGGATGCGGTGACCCTGGCAAAGGAGACCGCTTCCGACAAGTACGACGCAACCATCGACGTTGCGATGCGTCTGTCCGTCGACCCGCGCAAGGCCGACCAGCTGGTCCGCGGCACCGTCAACCTGCCGCACGGCACCGGTAAGACCGTCCGCGTCGCAGTCTTCGCTGAGGGCGAGAACGCCACCAAGGCGAAGGAAGCAGGCGCTGACATCGTCGGCACCGACGAGCTCATCGAGCAGATCAACGCTGGCCAGCTCGACTTCGACGTGGCTATCGCTACGCCGGACCAGATGGCTAAGGTCGGCCGCGTCGCCCGCGTGCTCGGCCCGCGTGGTCTGATGCCGAACCCGAAGACCGGTACGGTCACCCCGGACGTCGCTAAGGCGATCCAGGACTCCAAGGGCGGCAAGATTGCCTTCCGCGTGGACAAGGCATCGAACCTGCACGCAATCATCGGTAAGGCTTCCTTCACCCCGGAGCAGCTCGCTGAGAACTACGGCGCACTTCTCGACGAGGTCGTTCGCCTCAAGCCGTCTTCCGCCAAGGGTGTCTACCTGAAGAAGATCACCGTGTCCGCAACCCAGGGCCCGGGCGTTCCGGTTGATACCTCTGTGGAGAAGGACTACGCCAAGAAGGCATAGTCTTCCCGCAACGATTTCGCGCCTCGGTGGTTCACCGGGGCGCTTTTTCGTGTCTGGGGGTAGTGCTTTGTCGCAACGCTTAATGGAAGTAGTATTCGTTAAGTGTTGAAAACGGTTACCAATAGTCTTGTGGTTGTTTGCCTCGCCGCCTTGCTCACCCTGTTGACGTGTGGCGTGGCACTGGCGGATCCCGCCCGTTTTGATCGGGGCCACATCGATGTCTTCAACGTCACCGCCGACGGTGGCAGCCTGACTTTGGACCTGCAGGAGGACGTCACCGGCTCCCACGTGCGCCGCGCACCCGAGGATGTCGATTTGGTTGTCGGCGAGGCGGCCTACACCGACGAAACCGCCAACGTCCCAGAGATCGGCGAGCCCGGCTACCTGCTGCCACAGACCCAACGCGCCGACCTGCTGTGGCCCGGGTGGGACACCCAGGGCGTGCGCGAAGGTGGCTTCGGTCGCGTCGACATCGAGTTCCGCGAGGTCTCCGGGCCAGGATCCGTCTACCTGTTCCAGACAGGAAGCTTCGGCTCCTTCCAACCCGTGCTTGATAGCGACCAGCCGCAGCTCTCCTCAGGATCCCGCATTGTTCAGGACGACCCGTCCCACGTCCACGCGAACTGGCTGTTCACCCAGCCGGGGGTGTACACCATGAAGGTTGTGGCAACCGCGGACGGCGCAGAGTCCAACGAGGCGGTGTACACGTGGCACGTCGGCGACGCGAGCGCCGAGACCGGTACAGACCGCGCCAGCGCCGAAACCAAGGCCGACACGAGCACCGGCACGTCCCACAACGACGCAACCAACAGCGCAGACTCGGTTTCGAAGTCTGTTGCTTCCAAGCCGGCAGCCCAGAAATCTGCGCCCGCAGCCCCAGCAGCACCTGCGGCCAAGCCGGCGCCCGCCACCACCTCAGCAGCGGCGAAGAAATGCACACCCGCGTTGCGCCCGATGATCAAGGACGACCGCAACGTGCCCGCCACCTGGAAGCGTCCGGAAGACCTTGTGTTCGGGCTTGGCAACGCGGCGGAGGCGGACCTGCCCCAGGCGGTCGGCCCAGTGCCTGCCGGCAAAGCGTGGATGATTGGTGCGACACAGCAGGACAACGTGCCGTGGCTGGGTGCGAACACGCAGCACGAGTCGCTCATTGAACACACCACCGGCGAGGTCACCTGGGAAGTAACAAACTTCAACGGCCCCGGCCCAATGACCGTGTTCACCCAGGGCGGCCTGGGGCAAGTGGTGGGCGAGGAGTGGTTCACCGCAGAGAATGGTCGCGGCTCCGGCAGCCACACGATCCCGGCGAACTCGCACGTGCACCCCAATTGGGTGTTCGGTGCACCCGGCACGTACAAGGTGACCATCCGTCAGACCGCCACCACAAAAGGCGGGGAGAAGGTCTCCGGCGAGGCCACGCTGACGTTCAATGTCGGCGAGACCGGCAACGCCGATAGCGGCCACTTCGATTTTGGCTCCATGTTTGACCCAGAAGGCAGCTGCAGCGCCGGAGCTGCAACGGCACAAGGCAGCGACGCCGCACGCTCAGGTGACCTCGCAGAGACCGGCACCACAGTGATGACCGTGCCGTTCGCCATCCTGGGCCTCGGCGTCGCGGTGTTCGGCGCGGCGATGTGCACGTTGGACACTGCCTTGCGACGCCGCCTGATCGCCCTCGCAGGAGCCTCGAAGTGAAGCGCGCCAAAGCTATAGCGGCCCTCGGGTTGGTTGCGGGTCTGGTGGGCTGCGCGCAGGCGGACGGTGCGGTGGATGATGGCCGGCTGCGTGTGGTGGCGTCGACAAGCATTCTCGCGGATGTCGTGCAGAATGTCGCCGGCGATGCCGCTGACGTCACCCCGTTGATGCGTCGCGGCGCCGACCCGCACTCGTATGAGCCGACCCTGCACGCCACGCGCGACATCGCCTATGCGGACGCCGTGTTCACCAACGGGCTGTTGCTGGAGCCGCAAGCATTGAGCCGCACGATCGAGTCGACGGCGCGACCCGACGCGCGTGTGGTGGCGCTCGCCGAGCAGACGCAGCGCTACGGCTACGCCCCGATCCCGCTGGTCGAGGACGCGAGCTTGGACACCGTGTGGCTGGGCCTGCGGTTCGAGGGCGACCTGCCCGCCACCGCGGTCACCGAGCTTTCGCTTGTCGACGCCACCGGCCCCGGCAAAGCTTTCGCCTTCATCCTCGGCACGTTTGGCACACCTGAGTTGCTCTTCGACTCCGACGGCGGCTCGACCATGCTGCCGGCGGGTGCGCACACGCACGTGAGTTGGGCCTTTTCAGCGCCGGGTGTGTACGAGTTGCGGCTGCGCGCGTCGGTGCGCGACGCGGTCGATGCGCCGGAGCGCAGCTCCGCCGAGCAAACCGTGACGGTGGTTGTCGGCCAGGACCCGGCACAGGTCGCGCCTGGGAAGGTGGCGATCGAGCATGGTCACGTGGACATCGCCACGCTTGTCGACGACACCACCACCCACCTGACCCTTCGCACCGACGACCACAGCCACCCCGGCCACACCGACATCAACCCCGCCGACGCCGTCGTTGTCGTGCCCACAACTACCCTGCAGCCGATCCCGCCACAGCGCGAGTTCCGCTTCCTCGGCAACCCGGACGACGAGACCTACCTGCTGCCGCAGGCGGTACTCGGCCGTCACGTGCACGGCGAGCTAGACCCGCACATCTGGCACGACCCGGCCGCGATGAAAGCGGTGGTTGACGTGGTGCGCGACGAACTGTCCGCCATCGACCCGTCACGCGCCAGCCAGTTCGCGGACAACGCAAAGCGCTACCAGTCGCTTCTCGACGACACCGACCGCACCGTCCGCGCCATGTACGACTCCATCCCCGAAACCAACCGCAACCTGGTCACCACCCACCACGGCTACGCCTACCTCGGCCGCGCCTACGGGCTGCGCATCGCAGGCTTTGTCACCCCGAACCCGAGCGTGGAGCCAAGCCCCCGCGACCTGCTGGCACTCTCGCGCACCTTGGACAACCTCGACGTGCCGGCCGTGTTCGTCGAGTACGGCAGCGAACAAGAAACGCCTGTGCTCACCCAAACGGCCGCCCAGCACGGGGTGAACGTGTGCCCGATCTGGGGCGACTCTCTCGACCCGCCCGGTCAGGGGCCGGCGCAAACGTATGTGGACTTTGTGCTGGCCAATGGGTCGTCGATTAGTAACTGCTTGAAAGGACAACAATGAAAAAGATTCCAGCCCTCATCACCGCCGCCATGATCGCGGCCGCACCCGCAGCAACCGCCCAGGTACAGGACAACAACCCCGCCCTGCAACAAGTCGTTGACGCCAACGAAACGATCGCGCCGGAAGGCGAACGCACCGTCATCGACGCAGGCCACGTTGACCTCGGCCCCATGTTCGTGGACGGCAACCTGCAATTCCTCGCCCGCGACGACACCCACGAACCCGCCATGTGGCGCCACCTCAACGACGTCGTCTTCGCCGTCGGCGACGCCGCCAAGCAAACCCTGCCCGACACCAACGACTTCGACTTCACCGGCGCCAAACCAGGCTCCGACGTATGGGTCGTGCCCCAAACCGAAGTCGCAGGCGTGCCATGGCTGGGCTGGAACTCCCAAGCCCCCTCGCTGCTCGAGCGCTCCACGTCCGGCATGAGCCTCGAATTCGCCGGCCACGACGGCCCTGGCGACTTCTCCCTCTTCGTCCAACCCGGCGGCTTCCACGAACCGCAGCAACTGTGGAACTCCCGCACCGAAGGCGACCAGTCCATGTGGGTCGAACCCAACACCCACACCCACGCCAACTGGGTGTTCACCGAGCCGGGCGTGCACCTGATCAAGGTGCGCGCGAAGGTGGAGGACACTGACGGCCAGGTGCACACCGACGAGCAGATGCTGCGCCTTGCGGTCGGCGTTGACCCGCAGGAGGCGTTCGACGCAGAGTTTGCGGGCGCCGGGGAGGGGGCGTCGTCGTCAAGCAATGTGCTCCTGTTCGCAGGCTTGGGTGTGCTCGTCCTGGCGTTGGTGGCGTTCGCGGTGGTGTGGGGGCGTCGTAAGTGATCACAATCCGCGACCTTGCCGTGTCCTACCCGGGACGTGAAGTGTTTCAGGGCGTGGACGTCACGCTCAACGGCGGCGAATTCACCGGCCTGCTCGGGCCGAACGGCGCAGGCAAAACGACGCTGATGCGTGCGATGCTCGGGCTCGTACCCGCCGACGCAGGCACCGTCGAGACGACCGACTCGCGTCCGATCCGCGACGTCGTCGGCTACGTGCCTCAACGCCACAACGTCGCGTGGGATTTCCCAATCGACGTCTACACCGCCACCCTCAACGCCACGCTTGGGAAGCGCCCCTGGTACCGCCGCGCTGGCGAACGCGACCGCATGTGGGCGCAGCGTGCGCTTGAGATGGTGAACCTTGCAGACCTCGCCGACCGCCCCATCAGCGACCTGTCCGGCGGCCAGCGCCAACGCGTGCTCATCGCGCGTGCTTTGGTGCGCCGTCCGCGCATGCTGCTTCTCGACGAACCCTTCACCGGCCTCGACATCCCCACCACGGAACATTTGCTCGGGCTGTTTCGTGAGCTCGTCGATAAGGGCCTGGGCGTTGTGATGTCCACCCACAACATCGTCGAGGCCGTCGAATCCTGCGACCGTCTCATCCTGTTCAAAGGCGGCATCGTGGCGGATAGCCCGACGCGCCTGCTTAACGACGACACCCCCTGGATGCACACCTTCTCCGTCGGCCCCGACTCACCGTGGCTACGAGGCGTGCGCGCACACCTGGAGGCCGCCCATGCCTGAGATTTCCTTCCTGCAATTCCTCGCCGACATGGCGAACCCACAACTGGCCTTTCTGCCACGTGCGCTGGGCGCCGCCGTGATCGCTGCGGTGCTCTGCGCGGTGGTCGGGTGCTTCGTGGTGCTGCGCGGCATGGCGTTCATCGGCGACGCCGTTGCGCACGCGGTGTTTCCCGGCATCGCCGTCGCCTTCGCCTTGCAGACCTCGGTGCTGCTCGGCGGCGCGGTGGCGGGGGCGTTGGTGGCGGTGCTGATCGCGGTGATGTCGCAACGCCGCACCATTAAAGAAGACTCCGTGATCGGCATCGTGTTTACCGCCGCGTTTGCCATCGGCCTGGTGATCATCTCGCGGGTCGAGGGCTACACCGCCTCCGTGAGCTCGTTCCTGTTCGGCTCGCTCACCGGCGTTGGCGTGCGCGAACTGGTGGTCAACGCGGTCGCTGGCGCCATCATCGTCGCCATTGTGGTTGTCCTGCGCCCGTGGCTGACCGCCGTCGCTTTGGACCGCGAAACTGCCCGCGCCATGAACCTGCCCGTCGCCGCGTTGGACCTCGCGCTGTATCTCAGCGTGACGTTCGCCGTTGTGCTCGCCGTACAGACCGTGGGCAACATCCTGGTCGTCGCACTGCTGATCACCCCGGCTGCCGCCGCGCGCCTGTTCACCGACCGGCTCGACACGATGATGCTCATCGCCGCCGCATTCGGCGTGGTTGGCAGCGTCCTGGGCGTGTGGCTGGCGTGGGCCTACGATTCCCCAACCGGGGCGACGATCGTCCTTTCCGTCACCGCCCTGTTCGCACTGAGCTGGCTGTTCGCGCCGCGCCGCGGAGTGTTCGCGAAGGTGGTGCGGGCATGAAATTGAACCGGCTGGTGACGCTGGTCGTCGCTACGCTTGCGTTTGCTGTGGCACCACTGGCGCAGGCGAGCAGCGAGCACAAACCCGGCGACCCCGGCCACAGCGTGACCCTCGACGCGGACGTCGACCACCCGTGCGCCGGCCGCAAACTGCTCTACCACTCCCACAACGACGCCCTCTACGGCACGCGCTCCGGCGGCAAGCTAGCGGTGATGGCGGTCGACGGCCAACAGGTCACCTCCCAGGACTCCGTGTGCTTCCGCCTCGCCCCAGACGCGGACGCCGACGGCAACGACCTGTCCAAACTCACCATCCCCGACGACGGCACCCTCGACTTCCTCGGCCCCCGCGGCAGCGAAGTCTGGGCAGCGCCGCAAAGCGTGGACTGGACCGACAACTGGCGCCCCATCTGGTCGGGCCTCGGCGCGTTCGACCCCGCCCACGAACTCGACCCCACGTCGATCCCCACCAACTTCAAAGACGACGTCATGCACTTCGACCTCGTCGACATGGATGCGCCCGGCGACATCAACGTCATGTTCACCAGCCGCGTCTACGAACCGGAGCGACTGTTCGACTCCTCCAACCCAGACATGCGCACCATCACCTACGAAGTCGGCGGCCACGGCCACTTCACCTGGACGTTTTCCAAACCAGGCATCTACGCGCTGACGTGGCAAGGCCGAGCCGAGCGTACCGACGGCACCACCGAACGCTCCGAACCCATCACCCAATACTGGCTTGTCGGCGACGACGCCACCGTCGGCCTGCCCGAAGGCACCACCACGGGGCTGCGCACCCCAAAGTCGGCATCCACACCCACTGACGCGCAACCGACCACGTCGGCGACCACCACGGCGACCACCACGGCACCGACCTCACCAAAGGCCTCCACGTCGGCGCAGCCAACCACCGCGCCAACTCTTGCGCCGACACCGACCTCGCCAAAGGCCTCCACGTCGTCTAGCACGTCGGCGCAGCCAACCAGCACGCAGCCCAAGCCGGCACCAGGCACCTCCACGCCCAACGCCGCAGCGAAGGAGCGCGCGCTAATCAAGGCGGGTCATATGGATATGGCCTTGGTGGGGGAGGGGTCGTCGTTAAGCACAGTGCTCATCGATGATTCCGACCCCCTCCACCCGGCGCACCGACCCTCCGGCAGCTTCATCTTCGCCGTGCCCGACAGTGCGCGCACCGACCTGCCCGATAGCGTGCGCGACAGCTTCCCTGGCAGCCCAGCGCAGATGTGGATACTGCCGCAAGCACAGGACAAGAACCTGCCATGGCTGGGCTTTTCCACCACGGGAGTGCCCGCGAGCGCGATTGAGGAAGGCAGCCGGATCACGGTAAGCATGCGCGACGTCACCGGCCCGGGCCGCCTGATGACATGGCACGAGGATCTGCGAGGCCTGCGCATCGAACTAGACTCGGGCGACCCGTCCAAAACGCTCCAATACCCGGTTAACGCTCACGACCACCAAGGCTTTGGGTTCACCGAGCCGGGCATCTACACGGCGACGTTCGTGTATTCCGGCACCACGCGTGACGGTGAGGCGTTTGAGAAGGAACTCGTCGCAACGTTTGCAGTTGGCGACGACGCCATCACCAACGCCCCAACCAATCCCGATGACACCGATAGCGCAGGCAGCACGGGCAACGCGGGCAAAAGCCTGAACGTCCCACAGGCGTTGGCGGCGGGTCTGCGGCAGGTGGAGAAGGAGATCAAGAAGTTTGGCGACGCCATCGCGCCAGCCGCAAAACCGTCCACGAAGCCGTCTGCGCAGGCAACCACACAGCGGGCGACACGGCCGACGACACGGCCGAGCAACCAGGCAACTTCGCGCCCCTCGCGCACCGCTGCACCTGCGGCCCCGGCAACCACTGCCCAGTCGGCCCAGTCGGCCCAGTCGGCTCGATCGGTGAGTACTGCGCGTGCTGCACAGGCTGCACCTCGCAGTCAGGCGGCGGCTCAATCCTCGGCGAAGCAGTCTCCGACGAGGCGTGCGCAGGCAAGCCGTGCAGCGTCATCGCAACTATCGACGAGCACTAGCGCCCCCGCCACAACCTCCGCCCCTTCGCCGGAGCCCTCACCTGAGTCTGCGTCCGATGCTTCGGGCAGCGGGATTCATGCAGCGCAGCCCGTCGAAGGCACGAGCAACTCCGCGACGGCGGGCGGCTTCTGGGCTGGCCTCGCGATTGGTGTTGGCATCATGGCGCTCATCGGCGGCGCAGTACTGTTTGTTGCCGCGCTGAAATTGCTCCGTCGCGCTGAGCGGCACGACGAGCACTAGCCGAAGAGTTGGTCCATTGCCCCGCGGTTGGT
>NZ_KV827977.1:548874-572847 GCF_001836265.1 Corynebacterium sp. HMSC036E10 | reverse complement strand
ACCAAAGCTTGGGATACCGAACCCCGGTCGAGGTCGAAACCGAATTTTGGAAGCAGAACCCACCACAGGAAATAATAGAAATCAAGGCAAATGCCTAGGAACAAAACCCGGGGCACTTCATGGTAATATAAATAACTCCGCTGGTACACCTATTTATATAGGTAGAATCATTCATGGAAAGATCGCAAAAGGGAATCTGAGGATAAAATGCGCCGCGTAATTACTTATGGAACATTCGACTTGCTTCACTACGGGCACATTGAGTTGCTCCAGCGTGCAAAGGCGCTCGGAGATTATTTGGTTGTAGCGCTTTCTACAGATGAGTTTAACGCGATCAAGGGAAAGAAGTCCTACTTCTCATACGATCGTCGTCGTAGGATGCTCGAAGCTGTACGCTACGTGGACCTAGTGGTTCCGGAAGATCATTGGGAACAAAAGGTGCACGATGTCGACAATTTGAAGATTGATGTCTTCGTCATGGGTGACGATTGGAAAGGGAAGTTCGACGACGAACTGGAGGGTAAATGTGAAGTTATTTACCTGCCTCGAACGCCGGACATCTCCACGACTCAGATCAAAAACGAATTGAACAAACGCGATTAAACACTCGGTTCCGCTCCCTGGCCCAATCATTCAGAGGCGGTCGAACTGAGTGATATTCAGTGGGTGCTCGGGCCGTCAAGGTTTAACTATCGACCGTTCAAGATACCGCGAGTATCAATGAGGCACTGGTGCTGAGCAATGACTTGAATCTTCTCCTTAAACAGCGTGTGGTCTACCAAGACTACCGCGACGTCTGCATTGGCAATCCCATCTTCAAGAGCTACTTGTGTCACATTAGGGAAATCAGTCAAGGGCTTGGGAAGTTTGTCGAGGTTTGGCTCCACAATGGAAATGCTGGCGTTGGTGTAAGTGCGCGCTATAGTCTCTGCGATTTGTAAAGCGGGAGACTCCCGGATGTCATCGATATCGGGTTTGAAGGTTATCCCGAGGATGCAGATGTTTAGTTTTCCTGAAGCAGATTCAACCGCATTGACTTTTTCAGAGACTTTGTCGATGACACGTTGAGGCTTCGAACCATTTACTTCGCGACTAGTCTTTATCAGTCTTGCAGAATCTGCAGCGGCCTCGACTATGAACCAAGGATCGACTGCGATGCAGTGACCACCGACTCCTGGTCCCGGCTGAAGTATGTTAACCCGGGGATGGCGGTTCGCAAGGGAGATCAGCTCCCAAACGTCGATGCCGAGATCATCGCAAATGAGCGACAGCTCATTTGCAAAGGCGATGTTCACATCGCGGAAAGAATTCTCTGCAAGTTTTGTCATCTCGGCAGTACGAGAGTCTGTGACTAGAACCTCTCCGGCACAAAAACTCTCGTAAAGTTGTCTAGCCTGCTTGGCAGACTCGGGCGTTACGCCTCCCACAATCCGGTCGTTCGTTTTCATCTCAGACATGATCTTGCCGGGTAGTACTCTTTCCGGAGCGTGAGCAACATACAGGCTATTTGGCTTCTTTGGCGTGAGAGTAAGGTCAGGGCGGCTTTGGAGAATGTGGTTAGTGATGTCTTCGGTGAGTCCTGGCGGACAAGTAGACTCCACAATGACGAGGTCACCGCCGCAGAGACGCGGTGCTAACGAGGTTGCTGCATCAAAAACGAACGAGACATCTGCCTTCCTGTCTGGCTGCAGTGGCGTTGGGACAGCAAGGATATAGGCCTTTGCGGGCTGTATGTTGGTTCCGGCCTTCAAATTGCCGCTTTCGACCGTTGAAGATAAAAATGACTCAAAACCGGGTTCGGCGAAGGGCGCTTTCCCTTGTTGCACCGAATTGACCAGTGACGGATTGATGTCATATCCGTAGACCTTCAGCCCAGACGCGGCGAAAAACGCCGCAGTCGGCAAGCCGATGTAGCCGAGTCCAATTACGGTGACATCGTATGGCTGACTGGGGTTGAGCGTCATGGGAATCCTTTATTGGTTAGCGTTCAGATAAGCGACCCGTAGTTTATCGCTATGTGAGGAACATGCGTTGGGCACCTATAAGGAAGGATTGAATTCTGGGATCGGAGTCTCGATCGGGAGACCAAAAAGTTTGGCAAGTACTTGCACAGTGCGCTCGGAGGCTTGCCCATCGCCGTATGGATTAATTGCTTTCTTCATAGCTGTGTAGATGGCGGTATCTTCCAACAGCTCTGCAGTTGTACTCGTGATTGCCTCTGGGTGTGGACCAATTAGTCGGACAGCACCGGAAGCAATTGCCTCTGGACGCTCGGTTGTCTCTCTGATTAGTAAAGCAGGAATGCCGAGGGACGGTGCCTCCTCCTGAATCCCTCCTGAATCGGTGATTATTAGGTCGGAGTGCTTCATTAAATGAATGAACTGATCGTAGGGGAGAGGGCCGCTTACGATTACATTTGGAAGTGAGGAAATTTCCGGTAGTAGTTTCTTTTTAATTTTTGGGTTCATATGCATCGGCACATAAAAAGCGACATTGCTGTATCTTTTCGCCAAGGAAGCCAGCGCTAGGCCGATATCGGCGAGTGTATTGAGGTTCTCGCGTCGGTGGGACGTAAAGATGATGTGGCGGGCGTATGTGTTAAGAGCTTTCGAAATCTCTGGGTTGGAAAAAGCAGTTTCCCGATTCGCGGTCGTCTGAAGCGCGTCGATAACAGTGTTACCGGTCACCGTTACGGCGCTTTCTTGAATCCCTTCTTTGAGAAGATTCCCTTTTGCCTGATGCGTCGGGGCGAGGTGGCACGTTGCTATCGCTGAGATAATTTTGCGATTTGCCTCCTCCGGAAAAGGTGAGCTGAGATCGTATGAGCGAAGACCAGCCTCGAGATGGACAACCTTTGCTCTCCGATTGAACCCAGCAAGCGCTGCTGACGCAGCAGTGGACGTATCACCTTGGACAAGAACGGCATCTGGTCTGTTTACCTTAAAGACGCCATCCAGTCCTTTAAGGGAGCGCGATAGAATTCGGTTGAGAGGCTGTCGTTTGTGCATCAGCGCCAAATCAATATCGGGCTTAAAACCGAAAATATCTGTAACTTGGTTGACCATCTCCCGATGCTGCCCAGTCGAAACGATCAGAGTTTCAAAGCGTGGGTCGGCTTGCAGCCGCTGGATGACGGGAGCGAGCTTGATGGCTTCCGGCCTCGTGCCGTAAGTGACCATGATCTTTTTGGTGGCGCCCAAGGGGTTTCCTTTTAAACTCAAGACCGATAATGCTTATGCTGGCTTCAAATAACGATATATTAGCAATCTTGCTGGTTGTCTGAGAATATTGCCGGTAAACAAAGTGGGCTGCCCTAAAAGTAAACGAGTTGAGACAAACGGGTATAGTCCAAAACGGTATTTTCGCCCGAGGGGCTATAGCTCAGTCGGTTAGAGCCGCGGACTCATAATCCGCTGGTCGCGGGTTCGAGCCCCGCTGGCCCCACAAATTGAACTCCATAGAGCACTAATTTTCCATTCGGTGCTGGATGGATCAGCTTGGAAAGTAATTTTTGGAATTATAGTTGGATAGCCAAGGGGCTATATAGGGCGACGGATGTTGATGACCCGAAGTTGCTGTGCTTGCGGCAAGTCGCCTGAAACTAAGTCGCTACAGGCTCATTCCGTGATCCGAACGAACGGCTGTCCTGGCGAGATCATTGCAGGGTTTGGTGCGCAGCTCGGCGGCGGCCGGCGGATAGGTGATATCGTCGACTAAGGCCCCATTTGCGAATGGGGTTGTGAATTCTCGCTTAATCAGGTCGGAAAACTCCAGGGGATTTGCCCCACGCTTGGTGGCGCCGCGGCGTTTTTGGCGTAGCAACGCAGTCGAGGCCATTTTGTGATCAGGGCGATTCGATTAGGGATAACCAGGCCGTTGTCGTTGTATGCGTCGTTACGAATGGGCGCAGCCGTGATGCGTTTTGCACCGTAGAACTTGTTATTATTGTAGAATGTATTGACCTTCGCTCCTAGAGTGGTAGCGTCGATGAACCGGCGGTGCATTTTTTGAGGGGTGTGATGGCTTTCCATTTGTGCTAGGAGCTGCGCTTGTCCACGTCTACTTGCCCGCGTAATCGGCATCAAGTCCCGTGGAGTGGTGTAGCCGTCTAGCTTTTGGCTCGGTATTCAGTTCTGTGTTTGAGGTCAGGCGGTCAGCTGGTTCTGCTCGCTGTGGTCAAATCCAGTTTGGTCAAGATGACGCTTGAGTTGTTTAGTTTGCACGAATACTGAAAGTGGCTCATAGCGTTCTTGCTGGATCCAATCGTTGTGTTATTCAGCAAGGGCCACACCCATAAGCCGGATGATGGTTTCGCGGTTTGGGAAGATGCCCACCGCTTCGGTGCGCCGGCGGATTTCCAGGTTCAACCGTTCAGTGGGATTGTTTGGCAAGATCTTCGACCACACTAGTTTCGGCGCTATGGCAAACTCTAATATTTCATCGAGTGATTCCCCCAATTAGATCGCAACCTGCGAGAACTTCGACTCTAGTAGATCGACTAACTCACGGTCATGGGGCGAGGTGGATGCAGTATCTGGTCGTTGAGAGATTGTCTGGAACATCGCAGAGACCGTCGGCCGTTGTGTCTTTGGGGGCCTTGTCGTAGAGGTTTTCGCAAAATGGGTGCGGCACCGCTGCTACGACGCATTGGGCAGCACTTCGGAAATGGCGCGTTGGATGCCTCGGGGTCATCACTGGTGACTAAGTAGGCATCGCGAAGCCCATGGGGTTTCAGGTCCTGGAAGAAGTCTTTCCGTGACGCGTTGGATTCTGCGGTGGCGACGCGTGCATGCCAGGTATCTCGCGATACCCGTCGGCATTGACCCTAGCGGCAAGTAGGACCGAGAATTTGACCACGCGACCTGCTTCGCGCACTTTGATCGAGGGCGCGTCGCATGACAGGCGTAGGGAGCTGCCGGGGATCGAGTGGTCGGTGTTTGAAATCGGCGACTATCTCGTCGAGTTCTTCTGTCATACGTGGCATTTGGAGTTTTGTCATATCGGCAATGCCTAGTGTTGCCTCCAGATCATTCATTCTGCGGGTGGAAACTCCTTTGAGGTAGCAGTCGCAATCACAGTCGATAGGACCCGATCGGCACCGCAGACGGTGTCAGCCTGATTGGAGAGCATCTGGTTGATAACCCTTTGTAGAATTTGCGGAATCAAAATTGGGAGAGGCTTGAGCGAGCAGGCCGATAGAATTTGGTGCAGAGGTCATCGGCATATGCCTTTCGGCGAGATATGGTAGTTGAGTTGAAAGGTTTCCGACGGTGGCCGTCCAACTTTTCCGGGGCCCACCATCAGCAAGCATTACACCACACTAAGCGACGCAACCCAGTTCAGTATCTAGTAGCCTGTGATCATGCGAAACTTACCTAATTTTTTTGCAAAAGCTGGCGGAGTTTTCGAAAAGGTTAGTATTCCTACAAGTGGATATTTGGCTCGAAGCATGTACTCCGTTACTGAATACTTTGACCCGGCATTGGGCAAGTTCCGGGAAGGAAATAGACTTTATAAACTGGGGGAGTACGAGGCAGCCGTCCCGTTTTTGAGCGCCGCCGTAGCTGCCGGCAGCTCGGATGTTGAGGCTCCAAGAAGACTTGCTATCTCCTATGTTGAAACAGAAGAACTTGACTTGGCGCAGAGGACACTTAACACGGCAATGGGGGATTCCCGTTATTCTGAATCCGACCGAAATTTGCTGCGTTCGATGCTCGAAAAGGTTCAAACATCTACCTTGAACGCGACTGGCCCCGTGCCTAAGGGCGACCTTAAAAAACGACAGGGTGCTCCCCTTAAACCCTGGCAAAACGTTGAAGCTATGCAGAGGGAATATGCTGACAAGTCTTCGAAAAGCTCGTGGGTTTATAAATTTGCGAACGCCCTGCAAAATATTGGGCGACTTGATGAAGCCGCGGAGCAGTTTGCGATTGCTTTCAAAGGGTCGGGCGAAAGTTCTTGGTATGCATATCGTGCCGGGCTGGCTTACGAACTCAGTGGTGACAAAAAAGCGGCAGAGGTATATTATGCATTAGCCATTCAGTATGACAAGAAATTCCGTGCTGAAGATTACGGAATCGGCCCATTTCATGTTGAGAAAAATTTTTGGGACCTAGCTGCTGAAGCATATGCGAAAGAATTTGAGGATTCGCGAAATGGAAGTCTGCGATATGAATTAGCGTTACGTGCGGCTCGTAGTTACGCGCAGATGCTCGATGTTGAAAATGCTGCAAAGTTTTATCAACATGCCCTCAATCTCCAGCCTTTTGAGTCTGCTGTCCTGCGCGAGTACTGCAACTTGCTGGAAATTGCAGGCAAATTTGAAGAGGCGAGCAATTTGGCTGAAATTGGTCGTACGTTAAGTAAATCTGGAAATGCTCATGATCGAGCTACCTGGGTATTGGCACGACTTTTTGCGAAGCAGGGCAAGACTGAAAAAGCCGCTCGCCTTTATATGCAAATCATCTCTCCAGAACCAGATGACGGGGATCAGGCCCGATCACATGAATCAGATAGCAAACCTGAACTCACTTGTGGGGCCAAGAACTATATCCAGAATGCGGTTGAGTCGTATGAACCAACAACTGTTAACCAAGCTCTAGGGGCTTTTGACTTTGCAGATGAGGCCGGAGCGTATGAAGCTGGCGAGCGTATACTGAATCTTCTAAATTTGAAGAGTGAGTTTGTTGAAATTGGGGTTCTTCAACGGCTCGCTAAAAATCTGCTCGACGAAGGCCGATTCGATGAGATCTGTGCATTAGCTTTGCAGACGAAGGAGAATCATCCGCCACGGTTGCACCGTCAAAAACTTCCACCAGCAGGCTCACATTCGGAAAGATTGATGAAGTACGCTGAGTGGTGTGAGCTGCCGCTCCGTGAAAACGTGGTGTTTTATGAGTCAAACCTTGGGCTTTCGATTGATTGCAATCCTTATGCAATCTATCGTGGCCTGCGAGAAAGCAAAGACCGGACGTTGTTCCATGTATGGGCTGTCGATGGAGACGTTAGTATTCCGTTAGACGTCCAAGAGGACCCTAATACGGTAGTAATTGAAAAGTCATCATTGGTCTACACCAAGCTTCTGGCGACGGCGAAGTACATCGTGAACAATTCGACATTCCCGACCTATTTTATTCGCCGGGAAGGTCAAAAGTACCTGATGACGTGGCATGGAACGCCGCTTAAGACGCTCTGTAAGGATCAGCGCGAAGCGATGACGCATGGCAACATGGCGCGAAATTATCTTCAAGCCAGCCACGCGATTTTCCCAAACGAACATACCCGTCGAGTGATGATTGAGCAGGCCGATATCGGCGAAATAGTCGGTGCAAACATCAAAATCACCGGATACCCGAGGAACGATGGCCTCGTGAGGTCTGCCGGGCCGACTGGAAACACAAAACCGGTCGCGTTGTTTGCTCCAACTTGGAGAGTAACAGACTCCATGGAAGCACAGGCCGAGCATCTAGTTCGCGTGGGAGAGCGGCTCCGGGCTGCGGGATTTCAGACATTGCTACGTGCACACCACTACGTAGAGAAAATCGCGCGAGAGCTCGACAGTCAATTGGAGTTTGTAGACCGCTCGGTTTCCACATACGACTTGCTTCCGGAAGTCGATCTGCTGGTGACTGATTTTTCTTCCATCTATTTCGACTTTGCTGTGACAAAAAGGCCGATCGTTTTCTTTGTCCCTGACTGGGAGGAATACGTCGATGAGCGTGGCGTCTACTTTGAAAAAAGTCACCTGCCAGGCATAGTTTGCGAGAATTATGATGAACTTGTAAAGGCACTGGCGCGCTATCCAGAGTTGCCCCTCGCCAACGAGGAATTTCTTCAAGAATTCAGCCCAAAGGAAGACGGTGATGCGACACAACGCGCAATTGACTTGCTGTTCGCGCAAGGGGAGGAGCTACCCGATGGCGGCGCCCGAACGCAGTCTCCTACAGTATTGTTTCGGCAAAGCTTCATACCAAATGGAATGGCGTCAAGCTTTGTAAACCTTTCGAAGCAGCTTGTAGCGGAGGGCATCGGAGTTTCGGTTTTAACTCCGGGCGATGCTCTGCGCTCAGACGAGAACCGCCAACAAACACTGCGCGCATTGCCACCAGAAGTTAAAGTAATTGGTCGCGTAGGTCCAATCATCAAAGATGCGGTCGAATACCATTACTCGATCGTTGAGAAGAATAGGACGAAACCGCGTACAGCCCTGGCCATAACTACCCACCGTAAGTTGTTTAGGCGTGAACAAAGACGTTTGATGCCGGATGCTTCGTTCGATTGCTATATCGAATTTGATGGCTACTCGGAGTTTATGGCGAACGTGATGCTGGGGCTAGCTAATGAGCGCGCTCGCACGGGTATTTACCTGCATAACGACATCGTTGCTGAAGCAAAAACCCGCATGCCGGAGCTATATCGCGTGATTGAAAGCGTAAATGAGTTCGACAGGGTTGTATCTGTATCTGAGCGTCTTATGCAGCTAAATAGTGACGAATTTTTGAGTGAATGTGGTGTGCACATAGAAAGCCCCGCATACGTTGAAAACTCAATCGTAGGCGACGAAATTGTAAAGAAGTCGCTTGAAGAAATGGAAGTCGAGCTGCCAACAGAGTTTTCCGGCAGGTACTATGTCCACGTTGGTAGGTTTTCGCCAGAAAAGAATCACGATTTCCTTCTCGAGCTATTTAGTGAGCTGCTCCAGGAGGATCCCACCGCCAAGCTTCTGCTTGTCGGGGACGGGCCCGAGCGCTATCGCATTGAGCATCGAGTGTCAGAACTTGGACTATCGTCGAGTGTCTTCTTTGTTGGGTTGGTTGAAAACCCATACCCTTACATCGCAAACTCACGTGGTCTGCTTCTGCCATCGCGCCATGAAGGCCAGCCTATGGTGATTCTTGAAGCAAGTTCGCTAGGCATCCCGGTTTTTGCTTCAGAAATTGATGCAGTGATCGGAATGCGACATTTGGTAGATATGAATGTGCTACCCTTCGATAAGGGTGCGTGGGTTGAAGCGTTGTTGAATCCGGTCAGTCATCAGCGTCGGCGCTTCGATTATCATGCCTACGAAAATAGGGCTGTACAGCAATTTAAGAATGTTTTCTTGACGGAATAACATTTTGCAGCTTGAATCCAGCGACGGAATCATTCGATGAAGGGGGCCGCCCGGTAGGCGCTGGGCGGTGCCTATTTGAACTGTCCCAGATTTTCCCATCTACTCAAACGGAACAAAACCTGGGACAGTTCAGAGAAACATTTGCCTGCGCTGCATCCGGTGTTGGAGAACATCATCGCCGAATACGAAGCAGAACTCCCCGAACTTACAAAGTTTTCACAGCAGTGCTAATGATTCAGACATTGCTCCAGGCGCGGGAGTATAGAGCCATTTTGATAATCGAAATCAAGGAACATTTTAAAAACGCACGAATCGGTGAATCTGAGGGGGAAAGAACTACATTGAACGCTTGAAAGTTAGATCTCCGCTGGATCATGAACCGCGTGATCAACGTCAATAGTCAAGTTTTCATAACCTGAATTGAAATAGGCGATGGCGGGAGTTGAATTCGCTATTTCAAAATAGTGCTTTTCATTTGGAATCCCAGCGGTTCGATGTCCACATCGTGTCTCGGTCTGTGTGAGGCCCCAAGTGCAGCGGATGAAAGTTCCCCATGCGCCTCGGGGTATTTCTAAGGTGGAAGGCACTTCGAACGTAACTTCGATTTTTAGAGCATTTCCGTCAGTTGTTCCCGAGAAGGTGTGTGCCGGAAGGATAACTTCGTCACCGGTTCTTCGTTCCCTAAGAACCAAATCGACGCTACAAGGATTAGTAGTAACTTGAGCTACGCTGACCGTTTCGGTCATGTAAAGATTTCCTTGAATTTTGTCAATACTGGTTAGTTCTGGCCTTAGTATTCCAGCTCGTGGAACCTCAAGGTTGACTGTGCTCGAGTCAAAATTCTTTAAGTCAGGCAATTCGACGATGAGGCGGTTTTCACGCATTACGTATTGCACACCCCTGTCGTCGAACCAGGCAATAATATCGTCTACTTCGCGGAACTTCCCTTGTTTGATCAGGGACAAAAGAACTGCGATTTTCTTGACGACGTGGTGTTCAATAGCCCCCCCATAGAGCGGAGTAACCTGATCGTGAAGGGCTTTGAGGAAAAGCGCTTGGTCGACTGGGTCTGCCACTTGATATACGCCGTCAAATACTCCAAGCATCGTCGAAGTGAAAAGCCGTTGAGCAAGCTTGTCACGAACGTACCCGTCAGCACAATGCTTGGTGATCACTGCAGCGACGCGGCAAAGGGTTTTTTGTTTGTCTGCCAGTTTTTGTTGGCGCGAGGTTATGTTGGTTCCTTCGGCCTTATAGCGAATTCCGACATAATCTTGGTCAGACAAAATAGATATACCCGACCCACTTAAGTAAAGCTCGCTAAAAAAAACTTGATCTTCACCAATCCATTGGTCTTCTGGGAATCGTAAGGATAGGCGATCGATCAAGTCCTTGCGCACCAATTTTCCTGTAGGGGACAGGTTGTGCCAAGCATAATTCGACAGCAATCCGGCGTTTAATACTGTTTTGCGGAAAATCTGTGGCATCGCATTTCGCCCACCGATTCCTTTAATCTTGCCTAGCACATGATCATTTCCAGTTTTGCGGGCCGCGGCAACCATATTGGATAATGCGCCCTCATATAACAGATCATCAGAATCGAGGAAATAAACGAACTCGCCGTTGGCAAGATCTAAACCACGGTTTCGTGGGCTACTGGGAGAGCCGGAATTGTCTTGCAGAATTACATTAAGGCTGGGGTGTTCCAGGTGGCTGAGCAGGAACTCGACACTCCCATCAGTCGAGCCATCATCAATACAGATTAATTCGACTCTGACTTCATTTTGACGAAGTACACTTTCGACTGCGTCCTTGAGATAAGGCATCGCATTGTAAATGGGCATGATGACGCTGACTTCAGGCTGCGTGTTTTCGGCGAAACCACGTCGATCGATAAACCTCGCTTGCAATTGAGTGCCCCTCTCGTGTTTGGCTATTTTCTTTCGGCTATCGAAGGCTATTTTAACTTCAGCGAGCGAGAATCGGCTTACAATATTTGCCCAATTAGTTGGGGATTTGCAGTGAAAAGACGGTTGGTGAGTGTGCCTTTGTTCTTCTGCAAATAGTTTCGAGACCATAAGGTGTTGGTTGTATTTAACGGAGTTGGGTCTAATTAGGAATGTGAAAAGCCCCGATCCTGCTGCTGGAGTTCGGGGCGTTTTGGCTCCTCCAACTGGGCTCGAACCAGTGACCCTTCGATTAACAGTCGAATGCTCTGCCAACTGAGCTATGGAGGAATATTTTGTTGTGTTGCTCATTGCTGTGCAACGAGAGATAACAATAGCGTGGATTGTTGTAGGTGCAAAATCGCCTGGTAAATATGGGTATTTGTACGTTAATGTGACGGTTATGATTATTCCTGTTGGTGGGGTTCGTCCACACGCGCTTGCTGGCGGCCTTATTGGGTTGGGTGTGGTGTTCATGCTCACAGCGCCACGCTTTGAGGATTGGCGTGCGCTGACGTTTTTGGGCCTGGCACTGATTGTCCCGTCGGTGGTGTGGCTTGTGGCGGACAAGTGGTTTCACCGGCCTCGTGGGGTGGTGTGGTGGTTGCTCATCGCTGCGTCGGTTGCGCTTGGGGTGTGGGGAATTGCGCTATTTCCCGCGACATAGACGGTGATGGTGAGTAGGGTGGGCGACATGAAGAAACCGATGCTTGCTCTCGGCGTCGCTGCCGCCGTATCCACCTCTGCTGTTGTTGCTCCGTATGCGTTAGCGGAAAGTAGCGCCTCGCAAGGCGATAGCGCTGTTACTCGGGAGGAAGGTACGGCGGGGGCTGAAGGGTCGTCGTTAAGCAATGGCGCCATTGTGGGCATCTCGCTGGGGGTCCTGGCGGCCGTCGGTATTGGTGGGACAGTTGCGGTGCAGCAGGGGTGGCTGGAACTGCCGGAGCCGCTGAATGCTCAGGTGCTTGGTGGGCTAGCGGCAATCGCGTCGGCACTGTCGGTGCCTGCGCTTGCGCCGAAGCAGAAGGCGAAACCGGCGGGGAACTCGTGCTCGCCAAGCGCGTTTGACGCGGTTGTGCCGGAGTGGCCGGCAGGGTTTGGTACGACCGTGAACTTCTGCGACGGCAAGTGGGCCGTTGCGGGTGCGAAGGGGACGGACTGGATCCTGTTCTTCAAGAACACGGACGGCAAGTGGGCCAAGATTCCGGCGGATGGCACGAAGCGGACGGGTATGACGCAAGCGTGCTACAACGGCATCAAACTGCGTCAGCAGGGTGCGCCGGAGGCGTTCATGCGCGAGGTGCCGGTGTGTACGCCGGCGGAGATTGGGCGCTAGGGGTTCGTTTTCGAAAACATGATCGGGTCATGTCGGTGGCGTCTGTAGAGTGAGTTTGCGTGAGCGACTCTCAGAGCAATTTGGTTCTCGACAACGAGCGAGCGTGCCGGTTCAACCTTCCCGGATGCACCACGCTGCAGACGCCATTGCATAAGGCGGAGGACGAAAAGCTATATGAGCACGATCCTGCGGCATGGGAACTCACGCATGCACTGATCCAAGACGCTCATGACTACGGGCTGGACGAGGAAGACAACGCCGAACTCTACGACTCATGCCCAGAATGCTCCTACAGGGCGCCGATGGGTAAACGTGCTTTCCGGAAGGCGGGCCGTGGAAACCCGGTGCCCTGGACCGGGGAACTCCGAGTGGAGGAGTCAGGGGCAGGAGACGACTGTGGAGGCTGGTGGCGCATCTACTTTCACGACCTTCTGCGCGGTGAGATTCTTGCGGACGAGGTGCTGCTAAGTGCAGTTCGTCTCAAGCGACGTGATAGACGATCCGCCGCTGTTGGTCGATTTATGATGAACCAACAGGACAGGGACGTGCTTGATGCCATTGACTCGGCACGCCGATGGGAACGACAGCAGCGAAGCTACCAGCTCAGAAGCAGAACGGCCTAAACTGTTGCAGGGAAGAAAAGGGAGGAAGCGATGGATGCACACGTAGCTCTTGGGCTATCAAACGCTCGCCAGCAGACGAAGCTTGTCCGTCAGCTCAAAGAGATCCGCCAAGCATCTGGGCTGACCGTTGAGGACGTTGCGCGAGAGGCGAACCTGGCGCCATCCTTCGTAGCCAAGTTCGAAAGAGGTGGGATGAACTTCTCGGCCTCCACTCTTCGGACCATCGCTCGGGTTCTCGGTGCAGAACTTAGGCTTGACGCAAAACGCCCAGGAAGCCGCTTTGTCAGTCAAGCTTCGAGTGCTCGAAACGACAACCCGAATGTCCAAGGGTGGTCGCATTCGGGGGCTCGGTCGTCCATTAAAAAAACCTTTACATACAGTGTAAATAGTGCGCATTAGAAGGGATATTCCGTGAGTGCACAGCAGCCTTCTGATGAGTCCGTTTTCGTGAGGTACAGGTTTGGCATGCTGCATGCCGAGCGAAAAGACCTTGATGTCACGCATGTTGATCAACCTGACCACGTTAACGTGGATCTCGATTTTGATGTTAAGGCTTTCTTTAACCTGGAGTCTGCAGAAGCAGATATCACGGTCGAGCGCGACGTGTGGGATTCCAATATTGCCGTTCGCGTAAAAGGCGTATTTGAGTTTTCTAAACCGTTCAGCTCTGTCGATGAGGCGAAAGAGTTCGTGAAATCTACGGCGCTTGTCCGCACAATTCACGTTTGTCTCGCGGAGCTGGATCGTCTTGCCAGGGAATTGGACGTTAGTGCCCTCGCCGTGCCGCTTGAGATTGAGCAGCCTTTACGGAACGTTAACCCTGTATACGTCGATCCGGATGAAAACTAGGGTTAAGTAGGACTTCCGTAGGCGCGAAAGTGCCCCACCTCGGTTGAGGTGGGGCACTCGGGTTTGGTGGGGTGTGGCTTAGCGGTAGAGCACGCCGTTCACGATGGAGAGGCCGTCATTGTCTTCGCCACGGACCTGGATCTGCAGAGTTCTCACATTTGCGACGGGAACATTGAAATCAACGGTGGAACCCTTCTGGACGATCTTCGACTGTGAGACATTGTCGTTCACGTAAACGTCGACAACCGCTTCCTTCTTGTTGTTAATGATGTTCTCATCCCACACCGCGGTGAAAGTCGCACGGCGGAACTCCTTGTTGAGGTTGCGCCAGACGTAAGGGCGATCGAACCCGTTCGCTCGAGCAGAGTCCGTGAATACCTTGTCGCCGACCCTGACCTCGACACCCTGGTCGAAACGCCTGTAAGAAACGCCCTCGCGGCCGTCCGGAATCAGAAGCTTTTCCTGGGCAAGCTTCGGAGTCGGATTCAGGTTCGAGCCCGTATTGTTCGACGGTGCATTGCCAACAACGGAGTTGCCACCGTTGCCGGGGTTGATGCTGCTGCCGTTCTGGGCCAGGCCGGCGACGGTGCCGACCAGCGCGGTCAGCGCGACGATCGCGGCAACGATTTGGGGGATGAGATTCTCAATGTTGTTGAGAAGCTTGTTGATGTCTCTGAAGTCGTACATGGAAATCCTTCGAGGCGGGAAACTGGACATTGCCATTTAAACCTCTTTGGATCACCTGTGCAATCGGTTTCATGTGGATGTCAGGTTTTATAGGGAGTTGCGTCGCTATCGGGGCTCATCGCCAATTCTGTGCTGTCGAAACAACCGTTGAACCGATGGTGGGCATAAGTGAAGAGAGAGCTGCACCGGCCGCGGTGGTCGGGGGGATGACGGGTGCCGGCCGGATGGTCGTCGATAGGCAGCTTTTGCGTCTGAGCCCTAGCTAAGCCCGTTTGAAGCCGTCCCAAAACGCTTGCCACATCGTCGTTGGGCGGGACCGCATCTCCTCGTCGAGGGCGTCGCGCACCGCTTGGCGGGGGTCGGTGGTTCGCTCGTGGGCGGGTTCATTTTGCACCGGGTGAGGTGCGCGTTTGTGGTTGTTACGAGCATCCCAGCTTCTATATGCCACTGCGTATCCCCTCTTACTCATGGGCTTAAAGGAAACGGTAGCGGGTGCATGGTTCGTTGTGCAGTTCATCGCACCACGCGAAGTGTCGGGCGGGCCGGGGCGCTGGTTGCCGAGGCAGCGCTCGAAACCGTGTGTGGGTGGGCGCTGAGCATGAGGGCGTGCAGGTCCTGTGGCGGGAGCTGTGTTTCGCCGGCGATGCTCGCGATGCTGGCGCCACCTTCGGGGGAAAGCACGTAGTCGAAGACGCGGGAGCGTTCGTATTGCAGTGTGCTGCCGGGCTCGTTGGTGCGGAAACCGCGCGCGGAGAGGGTGGTCAGGTGGAAGTGATATTCCCGCTCGCTGAGCTTGCCGTGGTGGTACGCGGTGCGAAGCATGGACATGGCTGACACTTTCAACGCGGTTTTGAGGCGAAGGATGTCATCGAGGCTCGGGTGCAGCCGGAGGTGTGCGTGAACTATGCCGGGCGGGATGAGGAAGTCGGCAGCGAACTGGTTGGCCTCATCCTCTTCGCGTGCTCCGCTACGTGGCTCGTCACTGCTGTGGAGGAGCAGGTGACCCAACTCGTGTGCGAGATCGAAGCGGGCGCCTTCGGGCGTGTGGCGCCGGGCGAGGAAGATAAACGGCTGCTCTCCGTTCCACATGGAAAATGCATCCACCGCAGAGGCAGCCTGTGGAAGGCCCATGACGGCGATGCCGAACGACTCGGCGAGCTGAACCGAATTTGGAACTGGTCTATCGCCGAGCTGCCAGATCGTACGCGCGTGGCAGGCTGCCTCCGCAGGCGTAAATCCGGTCAGATCCGGGAGGTTGGGTTCTGGGAAGTTGAAGTTGCTGCGAAGCCACGCCAAGAGCGTGCCGGCGTTTGCCCCGGATGCGATTGCAACGCTTTTCTGCCGCTGCGTTGCGCGGCTGCCGGCTCGAAAGAGTGTGGCGTCCATCGATGGGACCTCGAGTTCCTCGGAGAGGAAGTAGCCGTCGGTAAAGCCGAGTGCTGATTCAAGGCGCTTGAGGAGCGGTTCTGTGCGGGAAGGTGGTGGCCCTTCGTTCTCCCAGCGAGAAAGAGTTGCTGGGGCAACGTCGAGATCTGCAGCCAGCTCCGCTTTTGTGAGGCCTCGGCGCAGCCGCGCGACCGTAATTCGGGACGGCGAGATGCGGGCGGAGTTAGTTTCCGCTCGCTCGCGAGATTGTGAAATCAATGTCATCGTCCTCGGTCCCGAAAAGATCTGGCTGTGTCATAGCGAAATCCGGATGAATCGGCTTGAACTCTGTACTACCGGTAGGTGCTCGTCACAAAGCAAAAGCGCTGGGAATAACACCCAGCGCTTGATGTCGCGCGGTACTGACTATACCTCGTAGCCCATCGGGGAGCCAGGGCCGAGCGGGATGCCGGCGAAGTACCAGATCATGAAGAAGATGAACCAGCCCGCCAGCATGCACAGCGAGTACGGCAGTGCGAGCGACATGAGGGTACCCACGCCGGCCTTCTTGTAGTACTTCTGCAGGAACGTCAGGGCGAGTGCGAAGTAGGGCGACATTGGGGTGATGATGTTCGACGGGGAATCACCGATACGGAACAGCATCTGGGTGACCTCGGGGGAGACGTTGACGTACATCATCATCGGTACGACCACTGGCGCCATCAGTGCCCACTGGGCGGAGCCGGAGGTGATGAATACCTACCGCTGTGTGCGATGCGCTTTGCCTCGGGGACATCGTTTACCTAGTCGGAATCTACATGGGTGGTTTCACCACTCGGTGGCAGATCGGAGCGTTGGTTGGGGAATCTTCGACAGGCGGGGAGATCGAGGAAAGTGTAGTGGCGCGTGTATCGCTCGAATGCTGATAGGCGGACGATCACTGTTTCGAGGTTGCAGGAGAATGTTTGTCGGGCGCCATGTAAAAACCGGTGAACTTGCAGGCGATGAAAACAGGAGAGCCGGAACCGTCTAGAACGACCACGGCGGAGGGACGGTGAAGAGACGGTCGTTGGCCAGCGGGTTGGAGAGCGGCTATCCGGCTTAATGCAGATGCGGTTTCACGGAGCGCGTGGGGCGGAGTAAAGCATCCGCCCTGGGGAGGCGCAGATCCGCAGTTGATTCTTGGCACCCGCTGCTCTATTTGTGGCGTACTGGCCTAGAAGTACCTCGCCAGACGGGCGAGAGTTGCAGTACCGAGTTTATGAGTCTGGCCCAAACCCCGGCTCATAGCTTTCGCCTAGTAACTCGGATAGTGCCTTCGCCCCGATCAATGACCCTGTTAACGGAAGGTATATGGTTTCGCACTTCCAAGAGGAACTGCTTTAGATTGTCGAAATCCTCAAAGTCGCGCCAGCTACCAGTCGGTTCGAGGAGGGCACCGAAATCCCCGCCCAATGCCTGCAAAAAACTGCTCAAGTATTCGCCGTCACGTTGTTCATTTGAAAGACGCATTACTGCCCTGACCAAGTGACGCTCAACTTCCTTGCGATCTAATCCTTCTAGGGGGAATTGAGCGATGCGGAGAAGGAACTGCGCATCAAGAGGGATACCTTCGGCGTCTGTAAAGGTTAGTACCTGAAACATGTCGCTCGCCTTCAGTCCTTCGTCAAAGAGCCCATTTTCAACCCAGGAAACTATCTCGGCTCGTATTTCTGGAGCAATCTCGTCTGCTGATAGCAAGGCATCTACTGGGAGTTCCGCAAAAGATGCGACAGGGAGGAGATCGGGATCCAACTGACTTTCTTTCAGAAAAGCGATTGTCAGATTCACATCGTTAAATGCATTGAGCGCTTCCAAAGAATCGGAGGAATCTGGTACAAGCCCCTCCGACAAAGACAAGCTAACCCTCTCAGCGGTTAAGTCGGAGATCTCATCCCAAGCCAAGGGCTCCACATTCTGAGAAAGCACCGAAACTGTTTCAAACTTCGCTTGCTCCGTGCCTTCCCAGTTGGAAAGGTTTATTAGCCGAAGCAGGAGTCTCCTATTTTCCTCACTCGAATCAGACTCCGAGTTGCTGTCGTGGCCCTTCTTGAGGCCTTCGTGGCTCAGCAGAGTGACCAATTCCTGAGGTACCTCACCCGGCGATTCGAAATAAACGAGGAGATTGGGCACCGTCGGATCAACTAGGCCGGCCTTAAGAAGAGCAAGATGACTCCGTGCGTCAAGTGTTCGGATATCTTCCAACCGGATTCCGGGTTCTGCCTTGCACAACAGGGACGCAAGGCTCTCCGTTTGTTCATTCGTTGGATCATCGTCGATTCCGATCTGATCGCAAACAGTAGTCAAAATGTTTTCGAAAAAATTGTCATCTTGATGGACTGAATAGTGGTTGAGGTCATCTAAGGCCTCAACATAACCGAGCGGGTTTCGAACTACATGGAGTAATAGCGGCGGGCAATTTGCTAGCTCAGAAAGCGATGTACCGATATCGAGTATGCGAGAAGCAATTCGCAAATTGCTGGATGACACTTCGATCATCCCGTACTGGGAAAGCTCTCGTTGTGCAGGTGGAGTTAGTCCGTCGAGATTGCTGTATATGTCTCCGACCGCCTTCAGATTGCGTACCGCTTGTTCAACATCGGACGCATCGTGAACGGCAGCACACAATACGGGAAGCGAGCAATGATTCGCCGGAGGTAATCAGTCATTGCTTCACCGAACACTGGGTGCTCGTCGTCGATACCTCTAATTATCATATCTACGGCGTACTCCAGAAGCTGTGGGTCGCAGAGACTGTAGAGGTCATCGTTCAGCGCATCGGGGAAAAATTGTCCTACCTTCCTTAACACCAGGTCTGCAGTTGACCGCTCCGGGTAGGCACTGGATCCGTTTCTGCCGTCAGTCGCTGATAGACAAACTGCGTGTGAAAGTTGAGCGACTATTTGGTTACTAAAGCCCTCGGCCGCAGCATTGCGCATGATCCTGTCTAGGAGGGGTGTGGCGGAGCTGTCCATCTCAGCTTCCGCCACCGCTAGGAGAAGATCTCCGTTGAATGCACCGGCTAAACTCGCAAATCGCGGTTCGCGCAAGCGTCCGACCAGCTCCTTAGAACTGTCGGCGTCAAGTCGCAGATAGACATTCGGGGAAATGCGTTCGATCTGATTGACTAAGAAAAGCTGAGCATCGGGCGTGTTTAATCCGCGTTCGAATGCTGCAGAGTATAGGTAGAAGTCTGTGTCAATGAAGCCAGCCTCGATCAGCGACTTGCCCATTTCACTGGGTGCAAACTGTTCGATAAGTTTTTTGGATAAATCGCTGGCGATTCGGATATCCGGCCAGTTGCCAGCTGCCTCAGCAGCAGTGAGCAGATCGGCTATGCTTCCGCGTCTCGATTCATTGGCAAACTTCCGTAGGGCTGTTGCTTCTTCGGCCACTGAGTTGTTTAGTTTCTCGATTGCCGCTTGAGAAAGGGAGTTTTGTTCTAGCAGCGTTTTAAGGAACACAGAGTTAATTGAGATGGCGTGGATAGAGAATGGAGGCTTATAAGCAATATCTCGTGGCCACCCCTCGTGGGAACTGGTTAGCAATCTGAGCCAAAACGTTCGATGTTCTTCCGGATTAAGGCTATAGACCTCGTTCCCCAGAGAAAGTTGTCCTTTATCAAAGTTCGTTGAGTTGATCGATTGATTTTCCTGTTGGATATAATCCAGCAGAGCTTGTCTGAGCGAATTTAGAGAGGCGTCCACTGGATGATTTTCGACTGAATTCCGCTCTAGGTTGCTCACCTTCTCGGATATAGCGACCTGTACTTCCGCGGTGTGGCGGTGAAAACTCTCGGCAAGCTTGTCTAATTGGCTCTCTCCCCTTGCTATTAACTCGAAGTCGGTCAAGTGAACGTTCTTATAAGCAAGAAGCGCTAGTAACTTGTCATTCGAAGTTCCTGGAAGTATCGATTTGGCGAAAATCTTGAACTCGTAGACGATTTGCTGCAAAAGCCTATGATCGACAATACTCCGACCAATTATTGATAAGAGTGTGCGATTGAAGTCGTGGTCGATTCCGTTTGACCGCAGGGCCTTGTAGAGGAATTCATAGGCGTTCTGGTGTGTGGAAAAGGGGACAATCGGGATGATCGCATCGAAAAACTTAACTCGGTTCTCCGCTGGGAGGACTCGATCTGACTCTGAGTTCATGAAGCCCGCCAGTCCACCAATCATCGCGGGACTTTGCTGGGTCGTGTCAGTTTCAATCGCGTTGGGCTTCTTTGAATTACAAGCTGCTGGAAAGCAAGAATCCGAAGCATTCTCATCGAAGATCGAGTCCCGAATTGCGTAAAGGAACCTGACTGGCTGAGTGGACTTCTTGTAAGGAAACATCGACCCCTGCTGGTTTTGGAGTGCGCTGTTGACTTGCAAGTTGACTTCTCGCAAGGAATCAAAGATCTCGGCGTGATTGAATCGGTCAAGGTCTTCGAAGATCACCAGGTTAATTTTGGAGACCCTAAAAAGGTAGATTATTTCAGCCAGATATTTGTCGAAGTAACTTTCTTCGCCGCTACCGAGCTCCAAACGGCCAGGGCCCAGGGCGAATCCCTTCACTCGAGGTTTTTCGATCAGTGCCCAATCGGCGAGACGGGCGGCCAAAGTCAATGCAGCGATTAGGGCCGCTAAGCGGCCCGATGCAGCCCAATCGAATGAAGGGCTTCCATTCGCAATCCAAGTGCTGAGTGCGCTGGGATTGCTTACGATAAGGATGAGTAAGGATACGGAAACTGCGAAGAAAGTTGCATTTACCCACCGGCGCCAAGCGGGAAGAACAATGATCCCGCGGAAGCGGGATCTCTTAAGTTTAGCTGGATTCTCGAAATACAGAAGTTGCTTTAAAATTTCTCTCTGTAGGTCGTTCAAAGAGTCGGCTTCATTTGAACCCCCAGAACTACTCGCGTTACTGAAGGATGCGAGGCTGATTATTACAGGCCGGTGAGCCTTCTGAACAGCGCGGTTCTCTACGAGCCCTCTAATTACGCTGCTCTTGCCAGTTCCGTAAGCGCCGGTTAGCGCAATATTCCGTACCTTCGGGTCAGACAATAACGAACTTAACTGTTCTACATAAAGTTGGTGCCGGTCCTGGGCGAACGATGGGCCAAGATAAACGGGTTCGAAGGATGATTTTCGCGCGGGGGAACGGGAAGCTGCCACTACTCTCACCTCAAGCTAACTTTCGAGATTCTACTGAACCTTACTCTTATTTCGCTGGTGGATAATCTGACTCTTTTGACTGCCTATGCGCCACAAGCTGCCCTACCGTCCACCGAAATGGGATAAGGGCAGAATCGGGTCAAGTCCCGTGTTTAGGTCGAATCATCCCAGTCCTCAGCACGAAGCGGAGCGGAACGGTGAGATGCACGCAGGGTTAGTTTCCGCTCCCCGTGAAATGGCGAAGTCGTTGCCATCGTCCTCGGTCCCGAAAAGGACTGGGCACGGCAAGGGGGGTCGTGATCCGCAATAGTTCGAAATTTCACTTATGATGCTAGAAGCTTGAGTCATAGGCGAAGTTTTTGAAAGGGGCGCTTATGCTGCTGGACCTCACGATTGCGAACTATCGCTCGGTGTATGAGTCCGCATCGATAAACATGGTCGCGACAAGGGAACAGGTGCATCGTGAGCGGTGCCCCGAGCTTTCGCGGCGTTACAAAAAGCGGGTTAACCCCATAGCTGCGCTGTTTGGTGCGAACGCGGCGGGTAAGTCCACGTTCGTCAAGGCGCTGACTGCACTGCAGCGATTGCTGATAGACCCACCTCGCCCAACAGATCCTATGCCTTTTGATCCGTTTGCTCTCTGTCCAGAGGCATCTTCTGAACCGACGAACTTTGAAGTGCTGTTCTCCGTCGACGACATCGTTTACGAGTACGTGCTGGCCTTCGACGCGAAGCGCGTGGTGGAAGAGCGGCTGACGAAGTACCTGTCCAAAGATGAAATTGACGTGTTTGAGCGCGTAGGTGATTCGTTTAGTTTTCCGCTGTTGGATGAGAAGGCGGAGCGTTTCCCTACCGAAGTTGCGCAAGCGCGGGTTCTGCTCGAATCAGTTCCGCCCAAGGTTCCTCTTGCTTCCTTTGCTAGCGAGACGAACCTTTCCCGGTTCCCAGGTTCGCTCAAGCTGGAGACGTTCGGAGTCGTCCGGTCTTTCATCGAAACTGTTCTTGTGGTCCCGGCAGGATTTCTGGACCGTGGCCAATTGCAGTCTCAGCCCGACGTGTGGGAGAACTTGATCTCCCAGATCGACGCTGGAATCACCGGTATTGCAACCGAACACGTGGAACTTTCTGCACTGGGGCTAAGTGCCGCCAAGGCGCTTGAGATAGAACAAAAGCTGCGAAGCAACCCTAATATTCCAAGAGACGTGGAATTGCCATCTGGGCGCTTCACGCTTCGGATCGAAGACGATGAGATTCAAGCGGAACGAATCACCCTCCTTCACTCCGCTGATGGAGGTGAGAGCTATGGCCTGCGCTGGTGGGATGAGTCAGACGGGACGCGTTCCGCTACAAGGCTTCTCGGTCTGTTCTCTCAGCTGACAACCCCGGGCTTCGAAGCGGTTTTAGTTGTCGACGAGTTCGACCGCAGCTTCCATACAGAACTCTCTCGCGCACTGATCGGAGGGTTCTTGGAGGATTCCTCTCCAGAATCGCGGGCGCAACTGATCTTCACCACGCACGATCTTTTGCTCATGGACCCTGAAACACTGCGGAGGGATGAGATCTGGGTAGTAGAGAAAGACCGATCGGGACAAACCCAAACGAGCGCCCTATCGGATTTCGAGGGACCGCGGAAGACGACGGATCTTCGAAAGAGCTACCTCCGTGGCCGGTTCGGCGGCGTGCCCTCGATTGAGCCGCTGGAGTTCAGCAATGTCGAATAAGCAGGTGCGGTCTTCTCGTGAGAAGAAGTTCGGGGGTAAGAACAAAAGGGCCAAGACCCGCCCGGTGAAAGATGTGTTCCTCATCGTTACCGAGGGCACCACTGAGAAAAACTACTTCGAAATGGGGTGTTTTCGGGACAAGTCTGTGAAAGTGGAAGCGCGTAGAGGTGTACACCCCCACCCGCCGGCATTGCTGAAGACCGCAGACGATTGGCTGACCAAGCTTAAACGTGACGGCGACCTGCGCCCCGGCGATCAGGCTTGGGTGATCCTCGACGAAGACGATGCTACGGACCAGCAACTTCAGGCTGTTTTTGAGTGGGCCGCAGAACGCAAAGACCGCGGAGTAGGTTTTAGCGTTCCGCAGTTTGAGTACTGGTTATTGCTCCACTTCGTCGATGCTAAGGGCACAAGTTCGCAGAAGGATGTCCTCGACAGCTTGATGCAACATTGGCCGGCGTACACAAAAACTGCCCAGCCAAATTTCACCGTGGAGGAGGTCCGTCGGGCCATTTCCCGCGCCCGGAGGAAGGTGTGCGAGCAGCCAGATACATTGGAGGATTTTGACAAGCACATCGGACGGCACACTGCCTCGACCATGGTGCACTTGCTTGCAGAACGCATCATCACGTCTCTTTATAGAAGGTGACGGGGCTGGCCGGAGGCTCGTCGACAACCAGATGTCTCTGTGAAACTAGACCTCGGAGAAGTTGTCGCTGCAAAAACCTCAGATCGCGGCACGGGGTGAGGTCAGAAAAATACTTGAGGTCTGGTTACAGAGCCTTAACCAGACCTCGATCCTTGGCGGAACCGCTATACCTCGTAGCCCATTGGGGAGCCAGGGCCGAGCGGGATGCCGGCGAAGTACCAGATCATGAAGAAGATGAACCAGCCCGCCAGCATGCACAGCGAGTACGGCAGTGCGAGCGACATGAGGGTACCCACGCCGGCCTTCTTGTAGTACTTCTGCAGGAACGTCAGGGCGAGTGCGAAGTAGGGCGACATTGGGGTGATGATGTTCGATGGGGAGTCACCGATACGGAACAGCATCTGGGTGACTTCGGGGGAGACGTTGACGTACATCATCATTGGTACGACCACCGGCGCCATCAGTGCCCACTGGGCGGAGCCGGAGG
>NZ_KV827977.1:538396-548774 GCF_001836265.1 Corynebacterium sp. HMSC036E10 | reverse complement strand
CCATCAGTGCCCACTGGGCGGAGCCGGAGGTGATAAACAGGTTGATCAGCGCCACCATGATCACAAACGCGAGGAACAGCACCGCGTTCGGCAGATTCCACGCCTGCAGCAGCTCCGCGCCCTTGATCGCGGTCCAGGGGCCCAGGTTGGACCACTGGAAGTACGCCAGGAACTGGGCGACGGCGAAGAACAGCACCAGAATCGGCAGCATGGACTCTAAGCCCTTGGCCATGAACTTCGGCAGGTCCGCAGCCTCCTTGATGGTGCCCACGATCAGGCCGTACACCAGGCCGGTGACAAAGAAGATCAGGGTGATCGGCACGGCAATCGCACGGATCAAGGGCGACTCCATGAAGCCCTCCTCCGGACGCGCGAACGGGGAGGCCGGGACCAGCAGCAGGACGAAGTATGCGACGAGGGCGAGCACCAGGGTCACGCCGGCCCAGGCGAGGCCCTTGCGCTCCAGTGGGGTCAGCGAGAGGTCATCGTCGTCGGTCAGGTGGGAATCGTCCGGCTGGGCGGAGTCGTTGATTTGGAGTTCGTCTTCGTCGATGTGGTCGTCGTCGATAAGCGCTTGCGCCTTCTTCTCCACATAAAACTCGGTCACCGCAGTGATCACCAGCGCCAGCACAATGGCGGACGGGATGACGAAGAAGATGTTGGCAAGAGGGGAGACCTCATAGTTGGCGTCGACGAGTTGTGCCGCCGAGGTGGAAATGCCGGCGAGCAGCAGGTCCGTAATGTTCAGGATCAGCGAGGAGTTAAAGCCTGCCGACGACGCCGCGAACGCCACCATCGCACCCACCACCGGCGAGCGCCCAACCGCATGAAACGCCATCGCGCCCAACGGAATGATGATCACGTAAATCGCATCCGAGGCGATCGAACCGGTCACGCCCGCAAGCGCGACCATGAACGTCAGCATCTTGCCGCTGACCTTGTCCACCATCGCGCGCACCATCGCCGCCAGCAGGCCGGTTTGCTCCGCCACGGCGACACCAAGCATCACCGCCAGGATCACACCCAGCGGCGGGAAAGCGATGAAGTTCTCCACTGCATCCGTGACCATGCGCGAGATGTTCTCGCCGGTCAGCAGGCTTTCTACATGGATCTCCTCGCCCGATGCCGGGTCGATGGCGGACAAGCCCGCCTTGCTGGCAATCCAAGAGGAGACGGCAACAACGCCGCTCAAAATGACAAACAGCCAGAACGGCTCCGGCAGCTTGTTGCCTATTCGCTCGATCCAGCCGAGGAAGCCGGTCATGCCGTCTTGCTGGTTCTGGTTTTGTTTTTCTTCGCGCTGCTTGTCGGCGCGGGTTTCGTCGATACGCGTGGAACCGGTCATCGTTATCTCTTCCGTGCGGTGGCCAGGTACATCCTTCAGCCGCGTACGCCCAAAGGTTCCAACGAGTGTACAAACCATTCGAATTCGAGGTGCAATTAAGATCGTCGGATGTGAGTACCGCCCAAGAACTACACCTCGCGCCGCGCCGCCCACGCCGCGGTGGCGCCGTTGTGACCTCCGTCATTACCTCCGTCATCGCCGTCCTGGCTGTTGTGGGGTTGTTGCTTGCCCTGCTGCGCCCGGCCGTGTTCGGCATGGGGGAGACGCGGGTGGATTCCACCACCATCGGGGCATCGTTCGAGGACATCGCCGAACTCTCCGTGGAGGAATACGTCTTCTCCGACGTGGGCAAATTCGACCAAAAAGGCCTCGAGGTCCTCGGGCTGCGCGTGCCGTTTACCGGCCGCAACTTCCTTGTTACTTACGACGGCCGCGTCACCGCCGGCATCCGCGACACAACCGCCATCGACGTTACGGTCGGCTCTGGCGCTATTGATGTAGTGCTGCCGCCCGTGGAAGTACTCAGCGCCCACATCAACGCCGACAGCGTGCAGGTCTACGACCAGTCCATGAACCCCATCAACCAAATTCGTGTTGACGACGTCACCACCTTCATCGCCGGCCAAGAGGAAGCGGCGCGCGACAAGGCCGTGTCGCAGGGCTTGTTGGACCGCGCGCGGGAGCGCACCGAACACCTCGTACGCAGCCACATCGCCGCACTTGTGAAGGGGACCGAGCAGGAAGATTTTGACGTGCGGATTTCCTGGACGCAGTAGCCGCTCGTGGTCTAAGGTTTCTGGCTATGCGTAAGTCTTTGGCAGTTTGCTCGCTGGTTGTTTCTGTTGTTGGTGCCGCTTCGTTGCCGGTTGCTGGTGCGGTGCCGGGGGAGCCAGGTGCTGGTTCCGGCTCCGCCCAGTGTTCCATCGAGTACAACGCCGACGAGGTCCCGGCGCTGGCCGCGGGCGTACTTGGCGACGACCTCATCTACTTCAACGGCTCCCGCACCGACGCGCTCGCCCTGTGGGAGAAGAAGCAGACCGAGCTACGCGCCGGCATCGGCGAGAACGGCTGGGGCACGCTTACCCAAATCGACGACGCCAAACTTTGGGAACCCGGCGTCACCGACACCTCAAGCGCGCTGGTGCTTGACGACCTGAAGCACTCCTCGCGGGGTTTGACCGTCACCGCCGACAGCCCGTTTAGCCACTCGGAGGCCGCCTACCTTGCCAACGCCGCCTCGTACACCGCCCAGCGCTACGCGGATTGCGGCAAGGATGTGAATAGGGTCGTGCCGGTGGCGCCGTCGTCGATAAGCCTGGCCCTCGCCCCGGACCACATCGCTCTGATTGTCGTGGCGCTGCTCGGCATCCTCGGTGCCGTCGTTGCCGGCGCGACGGGCATGATCCCAGGATTGACGACAGGGCTTTGGCCGCTAAGATGAGATCCAGAAATCTCCTCCATATAGATTTATTGGTTGGGATATGCCAAAGAGAGGGGTAACCATGGCGCGGGTTTTGGATGTAGCCCAGTACATACTGGAGCAACAAGGGGGATCCATGACGACGATGAAGCTTCAAAAGCTGGTTTATTACTCGCAGGCATGGAACCTAGTCTGGGACGGGGTGCCACTTTACAATTCTCCGATCCAAGCTTGGGCAAATGGGCCAGTTGTTCCGGAACTTTATAATCGTCATCGCGGTCGCTTCACTGTTTCGGCGACGGAACCTCTGGGGGATTCCTCGGCATTGGCACAGTCTGAAAAGGAAACTATTGATGCTGTGCTCTCTGCATACAGCCACCTTTCCGGGCAAGAGTTGAGTGACATCACGCATGGAGAGCGTCCTTGGATCGAAGCCCGAGCGGGAATCCCAGAAGGTGCGGCAAGCCAAGCTGTTGTGAATCCTGAGGTAATGCAGGATTACTTCGGTGGAAAGCACGGAGCGCAACTTAGGGCGTGACATGCCACCACGGGGGGAGGGAAGCGAAAAAGCTAGCGAAGCAGCAAAATAACCAAAATCGCAAAAAGAATTTGGAGCCCGTTAAGGCACCAACATCGGGCAAAGCGCTTGCGAGGCAGCAAGCGGATGACCACTTTCTCAATCAAACAGTGCAATGGTCTGTGCGTGCGGTTGATAACAGTTTCGACAAACTCGGCTGCCGATGGGATCTCACTCCCACAGAGTTTTTCGAGCTGCTTCAGTTTCTAGAAGACTTATCCCAAAAGACATGGCAGGAAGTCCTCGCCGAAACTGATCGGAGTGGAAGGCCTAAACACCACAGCCAGGATGTGACGAGTCTGGATAAAGTCGCGCAAACCCGCCTGCAAAAAATTGGTCAAGCAGATGAGGAGAAAATTTTCCGCTTTCGGATAAAGGGGAAATTGCGATTGTGGGGTTTCCGAACGGGGCCAGTTTTCCGCATCCTGTGGTACGACCCAGAACACAAGGTTTATCCGGTGGCGAAGAAAAACACGTAGACCGTTTTGGCTCGCCACTGTTGCGTAGGGTGGGGCCATGCAGCTCGAGAAGTTTTTCCAGGATTGGCCGGTTGACAATGTAGCGGGCGCGCTCGTCGGTAGGCAGGAGGCGTCGTTCGGCGACACCGCGCGCGTCTTCGAACTGGCCAGCGTGACCAAACTCTTCTCCGCGTACGCCGTGCTCCTCGCGGTTGAAGAAGGAGCTTTTTCGCTTGACGACGACGCCCGCCCCGAAAACGCCACCATCCGCCACCTCCTCTCGCACGCAGCCGGCGTCGGCTTCGACTCCCGCGAACCGCAAAAGGCACCGGGGGAGCGCCGCATCTACTCGTCCGCCGGTTACGAAATCCTCGCCGACATCGTCGAGGAAACCACCGGCATCACCTTTGCCGACTACGCCCGCGAAGGTGTCTTCGAACCACTCGGCATGACCGACACCGAGATCTACGGCTCGGCGGGCCACGGCGGGCGCTCCACCGTCGCGGACCTTTCGCGCTTCGCCGCCGAACTGCTCGAGCCACGGTTGCTTGACCCCTCGACGGTGCGCGAGGCGTTTACGAATCAGTTCGGTGACCTGCGCGGTGTCGTCCCCGGTTATGGCATGCAAAAGCCCTGCCCGTGGGGCCTCGGTTTTGAGATCAAGGGGGAGAAGTCCCCGCACTGGACCGGCGACGGCATGCCCGCCGACACCGTCGGCCACTTCGGCATGGCCGGCACCTACCTGTGGGTCGCCGGCGACCAAGCCTGCGTCGTGCTTACAGACCGCGACTTCGGCGACTGGGCCAAACCCCTCTGGCAGGAAACCAACACGGCGCTCTGGGACGCGCTGTCCTAGGGCGCCTGCGGCAGTGCGTGGGCGCGGGGCGCAGATTCGTTCATATGCAGGTCTCGATATGCGTAACTGCAGGTCAGTGACTTTTTGGAAAATCCGGAGAATTTTGGCTAAAACGTTGTGACCAGGGATTACGCATATCGAGACCTGCACATGAACGTAAAAGGGTGCTGCTCGCGGGGCGGGTGAGCGCCAGTGCGCGCCAGTGCGCGTGGGGCCGCCGGGAGTGATGCCCCCCCGGTGGGGTGGTCGTCGATAAGCGATGCGTGACGCGTGGGAGCAAGAGAGGCGTGCGCGGAAACGGAGCTTAGGGGTAAACCCGAACTCGGTCCGAGAATATTATTTGCTGATTCGCACAATTTTCATCCGAGTGTGGCTAGTCTCACTTCACAAGCCGATGAGTTGAGTGAACGGAGTCACAGATGAAGAACCAGCAAACGCTTCGCATCGCAACGGATGTGGGTGGAACCTTTACTGACTTGGTGGCGTTTTCGATAGACGCTGAGTCTGGGGAGCAACGCACCTTTACCGCGAAATCGGATACCACTCCACCTCGTTTTGAGCAGGGCGTGCTCAATGTCATTGAGAAATCCGGAGTAGATCTGAAGGCAGCGGCGACGCTTGCACACGGCAGTACGGTGGTCATCAACGCTCTTACGGAGCGTAAGGGTGCGAAAACTGCACTTATCACCACGGAAGGCTTCCGTGACGTCCTTGAGATCGCAAGGGGCAACAGGCCGGATTTCTTCAACCTCCACTACTCGAAGCCAGAAGTTTTCGTACCTCGAAAGCACCGTTTCGAAGTGTCTGGCCGATTGACTCCGGCGGGGGAAGAGCGCGTGCCGCTTGATCTTTCGGTACTGCCTGGCATTGTGGAAAAGCTGGAGCGAGACGGCATTGAAGCGGTCGCGATCTGTTTCCTTCACTCCTACGCGGATCCTCGACACGAGATTGCTGCTGCGGAGGAACTCAAGCGACTCTGGCCGACGGGAACCGTCGTGGCATCGCACCAGATCACACGTGAATGGCGTGAATATGAGCGTTCTTCGACAGCCGTTTTGTCGGCATTCGTCCAGCCGACAGCAGAGAAGTACTTGACTCGCCTTGAGGAGGGTCTTGAGTCTGCAGGCTTCGACGGAAACCTCTACGTGATGCAATCCAACGGCGGCGTGGACAAGATCAGCCATACCAAGGAAATCCCGATCACCATGGTGGAATCTGGGCCAGCAAGTGGTTTCCTCGGTGCTGCAGCGCTGGGGTCCCTTGTGGGAGAACCGAATATCCTCGCGTTGGATATTGGCGGGACCACTGCGAAGTGCTCGCTGATCAAAGACGGCCTTGTGACTGTCAAGACCGATTATTGGATTGAACGCTCCAGAACCTCCGCAGGGTATCCGATTATGGTCCCGGTTATCGATCTCGTCGAGATCGGAAATGGTGGTGGATCGATCGGGTGGGTAGACGAGTTTAAAAAGCTCCATGTCGGCCCACAGTCCGCAGGATCGACACCCGGACCCGCAGCGTACGGCCGTGGTGGAGAAAACGCTACAACGACTGATGCAAACCTTGCACTCGGAAGGATCAATCCGAACTACTTCGTCGGTGGCGAACTCACCGCTGACATGGAAGCGGTGGAAAGGAGCCTGGCGTCGTTGGCAGAGCAACTCAATCTCACGAATGAGGAAGTAGCACGTGGAATCGTGCGAATCGCCAACAACAACATGATCAATGCGCTAAAGCTTGTTTCACTTAATCGCGGCCATGACCCACGTGACTTCACGCTTGTGGCATTCGGTGGCGGTGGTGCGATGCACGCTTGCGATTTGGCTCGAGAACTCGGCATGAGGAAGGTAATCGTTCCAACTGCTGCAGAGGTTTTCAGCGCTTGGGGCATGTTGATGGGAGATCTTCGTCGCGATCTCTTTATGACCAACTTGTTCTCACTGAACGCAGACCAAGCGGAGAAGGTTGATGCTCTCGTGTCTGCCGCAGAATCCGAAATGCGTGAAGAGTTTGAGCAGGACGGCGTTGATCGTGCTTCAGTTTCGTTCCTCAGGTTTGCGGAGATGCGGTACGCAAACCAGGAACACTCAGTTGAGGTTGAAATCAGCGGCGGATTGATTGATGCAGAAGCAGTTGAGCGGCTCATTCAAGACTTCCACGCGCAGTACGAGAAGGAATACACGTATCGGCTTGATGCGCCGGTCGAGTTCGTCGGGTTGCACCTCATCGCTATGGCAGATGTTGGAAAGCTTGCCCCGCGAGAGCTGTCTACCACCGGTGCAGCAGTTGCCGAAGCGTCTAAGGGCAAACGCGACGTTGACTTCCTCGAGCACGGCACATGCGAGACCGACATTTACAACGCGGATCTCCTAGAGCCCGGCATGCAGTTTGCAGGACCAGCAATCGTCGAATTCCGTGGAACCACTGCTGTAGTTCCGCCACGTTGCTCGGTCGAAGTGGATAACTACGGAAATCTTCATGTCGAAATCGAGCAGGAGGAGAACACCAATGCCTAAGACCGATCCATTTACCCTAGAAATCATTCAGAGCAGCCTGCAAGCTATTGCCGACGAAATGTTCGTCGCGATGCAGAAAACTGCTATGAGCCCGATCATCTATGAAGTGCTCGACATGGGCACCGGCATCACTGATCGATCTGGTCAACTGGCATCGTCAGGCGCTGGCATCCCCGCATTCATCGGAGTGCTGGATAAGGCGGTCCAGCGAATCCTGGAAATCAACGGTGAAGACGACCTGCAAGAGGGCGACATCTTTGTGACGAACGACCCCTTCTATGGCGGAGTCACGCACCTTAACGACGTTGTCCTTGCAATGCCTGTGTTCGCGGAAGGTCGTCTCATCGCATGGACCGCCAACATTGCGCACTGGCCAGACCTGTCGGGAATGACTCCTGGCGGTGTCTCTGCAGTCGCCACCGAGATCTTCCAAGAGGGAATCCGTCTCCCAGCCGTTAAGCTCTTCTCCGCTGGAGAGCCAATTACACCACTGCTGAAAGTGATCGAGGTTAACTCGCGTCTCCCAGAGACCCTGCTGGGAGATCTGTGGTCGGCAGTCGCAGCGGTGCGAATTGGTGCAAACCGTCTTGAAACCCTTGCGTTGAAGTACGGGGTGGATACGTTCGAGGTCGCGCTCGATGAATTCATGGAGCACGGCGAGCGAATTGCGCGAAAGGGACTGTCCGAACTTCCTAAGGGCAGGTTTGAGCTTGAGGAAGAACAAGACAGCGGTGAGGTTTACCGCGTTGCAATCGAGATTACCGATGATCGTTTCGTCGTTGACCTGCGGGATAACCCTGAGCAAGATTCTGGTCCGAACAATTGCAACGCAGATGCTTGCATGGTCGCCACTCAGATGATCTTCAAATCGCTCACTGACCCCTACGGGCCAGCAAATGCAGGAGGTTTCCGCCCTATCGAACTGCTAACAACTCCGGGAACCGTTTTCGATGCGCAGGAACCTGCTGCATTCTCCATCTATTACGAAGTTGAGATTCGGCTTTTCGACCTCATCTGGCGTTGCCTCGCCCCAGCCGTAGAAGGGCAGCTGCCCGCGGGACACTTCTCGAGTATCTGCGGCACATTTATCGGCGGTGTGCACCCAGACACTGGCAAGCACTTCACAATCGTTGAGCCCCAAATCGGTGGGTGGGGTGGCAGTGCGAAAGCCGATGGTAACTCCGCGATCTTCTCAGGATTCCACGGTGAAACTTACAACTGCCCTGCAGAAATCGCAGAGCTGCGTTACGGGCTGTACGTGAATCAGCTCCGCCTTAACGATGCGCCTGGTGGCGAAGGCCAGTTCAGAGGAGGAAAAGGCATCGTTTTGGACTACGAGGTGCGTGGAGATAACTGCTTCGTGACCGCTGCCTACAGCCGGTCTATAAACAAGCCTTGGGCTCTGAACGGCGGGCGCGAAGGGTCAAGCAACCTAATTGAGATCATCCGAGCAAATGGTGAACAGATCCGTGGTGCTGTCGTTTCAAACGAAGTAGTCAACCAGGGTGATGTCATCCGAATTCGCACAGGCAATGGCGCCGGTTACGGCGACCCACGGAAACGCGAGCATTCTGCCGTCGAAGAAGACATTGCAAACGGTTTCATTTCGGCAGAAGATGCAGCGGAGATCTACGGATACACCGCTGCCGAAGCACAAGACTAGGTGTGCATGATGACTACGAAAGATGAAGGAACTGCCTTCTCAAACGACAATCCATTGAGCCCGGTTCCGTTAGAACAGCGGCAGAAGTGGATCACCCCGGCCATCATTTTCGGCGGTTTGGAATTTACGATTCCAGTCCTAATGGTTGGCGCAACTCTGGCTGCTTCCTTCAGCCTGGGATCAGTAATTTGGATCGTTCTGCTGGCTCTGCTTCTTATTCAGTGGCCGGGTAATGCGATTAGTGGGTATATAGGTGCCAAAACTGGCCTGCCGTCGACAGTGATTGCAAAGAACAGTTTTGGAGTGGCCCAAGCAAAACTGATCGCCGCAGGCACCATCTTCATCTCGTCCCTGGGCTGGTGGGCGTTGCAAACGGCTGTGGCGGGCAACGCATTCGCAGCGATGCTCGGGATCGACCCTGATGCTCAATGGGGAATGTGGGCACTCATCACAACCATCGCGGGTCTGACCTTCGCGATCCCATCGATTATCGGCTATTTGAGTATGAAGTGGACAGACTACATTGCGGTGCCAGCAGGCCTGCTACTCATCGTGGCGGGAATCTACTTCGCTGTGCAGAACTCCAGCTGGCAAGAAATTAAGTCTTGGAATCCAGAACCGACAATGACAGTCGTCGCAGCATTGAGTCTCGTTGTTGGAGTGAATGCTTCTCAGTGGGTGATTAGTGCTGACTACTCCCGCTATGCCAAGCCTTTGTGGAAAGACAATATTCTCATTCCTTGGGGCATCATCGGAGTCGGACTTCCGCTTTTCGCTGTAGGTGCGTTTATGGCGGTAGGCATTGGAGAAGCAGACATTGTCGCGGTAATGGTCGAGCTCGGTTTTCCTTTCTGGGGATTCCTAATTCTCTGGCTAGCTACCTGGACGAGCCAGCTTGTGAACAACTACTCGATGGGTCTTGCTCTGTCCAACCTGATGAATGTTGATTCCAGTCGGGGCCGGCAATGGCTGACTCTCGTAGGAACACTCATCGGCATTGCTCTCGCTCTGGCCGGGTTCCTGGATTACTTCACCGACTTCCTTTACCTCACCTCGTTGGTTTACCCGGCGATCGCCGCAATCGTGACCGTTGACTTCTTCTTCATTCGCAAGCAACAGTGGAAGAAAATTCCAGGATGGAACTGGGTCGCTACGGCGGCCGCAGCGATCGGCATCGGTGTTGGGTATTACACCCAATACGCAAATCCGATGGGAATCCCCGCATTGCAGTCACTGTTTGCTGCTGGAATCGTCTATTACCTTGGCATGGTCCTTCAGTCGAAGACGAAGCCGGGGAAGTTTTCGGTGCTGCCCGTTAACTAGGTTTTCCTGCCACCAGATTCGAGTTCGGGTTTGCTCCTAAGCTGCAATTTCGACAAGGCACACCTGAGCTTGAAGAGTGGAGCCGACCTCCGGACGCTGACACCGGGACGAATTCGTTCATATGCAGGTCTCGATATGCGTAACTGCAGGTCAGCGGCTTTTTGGAAAATCCGACGAATTTTGACCAAAACGTTGTGACCAGGGATTACGCATATCGAGA
>NZ_KV827977.1:479451-538296 GCF_001836265.1 Corynebacterium sp. HMSC036E10 | reverse complement strand
TTGTGACCAGGGATTACGCATATCGAGACCTGCATATGAACGGTAAGGTGCTGCTCGCGGGTCGCTTGCAGTGCTCGGCGACGCACCGGAACCGAGGCGGGCGATGTGCAAAAGGCTGTTTTACACTGCACGCATGACTATGACGAACACCTCGCTACCAGCAGCGGGGCAGAAACTACCGACCAACCAGGTCGTGCCCCTGATGACAGCGCTGCTGGTGGCTGTCTTCGCATTCCAACTCAACGCGTCCATGTTGTCGCCGGCGTTGGCGACCATGGAGGTCGAACTTGACGCGACCACCGCGCAGATCGGCATGACGCAGACGGCGTTCTTCACCGCCGCGGCTGTGTTTGCGCTGTTTATGCCGCGTTGGGGTGACTTGATTGGGCGTCGCAAGGTGTTGGTGACCATGATGGCGGTCACGGTGATCGGCTCGGTCGTGGCGGCGCTGGCCACGAACGTGACCATGCTGTTCATCGGCCGCGTCATCCAGGGGGTGTCCGGCCCGACGGTCGCGCTGACCTCCGTCATGCTGCGCCAGGCTGTGCGTGAGGAGAAGCAGTTCGCGTTCCTGGTGGGCATTCTGACCTCGGTTAACGGCGGTATCGCGGGTGTGGACGCGCTGCTGGGCGGCTGGCTTACCGACGCCTTCGGCTTCCGCTCCCTCTTCTGGGTCATCGGCGCCTCCGCACTGATCGCCGTGTTCGCCGTGCAGTTCGGTGTGCCGGAGACCAAGTCGAATGAGTTGCAGCCGATGGACTGGAAGGGCGTTGTCGGCCTGGTCATCGGTGCAGCTGCGATCCTGACCGCGCTGAACATGGCCGGCGAGCTCGCCGCCGCCAACTGGGTCATGGTCATCATCCTGCTGGCCATCGGCGCGGCGTCGCTGGTGTGGTTCTGGCGCACCGAGAAGTCCACCCCGCACCCGCTGATGTCCACCGAACTGCTCACCCAGCGCCGCACCTGGGCGCTGCTGCTGACCACCACCCTGACCATGACCGGTGTGTTCGCCGTCATGAACGGTCTGGTGCCCAACCTCGCGCAGGACGCTGAGGCCGGTCCGGGCATGTCTGCCGGTGTCGTGTCCTGGTGGACGCTTACCCCGTACGCGCTCGCCGGCCTCGTCATGGGCCCCATCGCCGGTTGGCTTGCCGGCCGCGTGGGCTACAAGATCATCCTGCAGATCGGTATCGCGGGTGCGGCGTTGTCGGTGCTGTTCGGTGTGGTGGTCGTCGGCAATGCGACGCCCGCGCTGCTGCTGGCCATGTCGATCCTCGCCGGCATCACCTACGCGGGCATGGGCAACATCATGCTCGGCTCGCTTGGCGTCGTGCTTGCACCGAAGCACAACCAGGGCTACCTGCCGGGGCTCAACGGCGGCGCGTTCAACCTGGGCGCGGGCCTGTCGTTCACGATCATCTTCGCCGTGTTCACTGCCACGGGCGGCAGCTACCGCGCAGGCATGATCGCCGGCGCAATCCTGCTCGGCTGCGCGTTCGCCGCGTCGTTCCTGATCCCGAAGCCGGAAACCATCCCGGACACGCTCGCAGCAGAGGACGTGGCTGCCCGTGCGTAAGATCATCATCGACTGCGATCCTGGCCACGACGATGCCGTCGCCATCCTGCTCGCGCTTGGCAATCCAGACATTGAGCTCCTTGGCTTAACGACGATCGGTGGCAACCACACCATCGATAAAGTCACCCACAACGCGCTTCAGGTGCTGACCATCGCCGGGGCCACCAACGTGCCGGTCTACCGCGGTGCGACGCGCCCGCTTATCAACGAGGTCGTCACCGCCGAGGACATCCACGGCGATACCGGCATGGAAATCCACGGCTACGACCTGCCCGAACCAGAGGTTGGGGTGGAAGATGAGCATGCGGTGCGGTGGATCGTCGATACGCTGATGCGCGAAGAACCCAGCACCGTGACTTTGGTTCCGACCGGACCGCTGACCAACATCGCGCTGGCTGTGCGCATGGAGCCGCGGATCGTCTCGCGCGTGCGCGAAGTCGTGCTCATGGGCGGGGCGTACGGCACCGGTAACTGGACCGCGTCCGCGGAGTTCAACACGTGGGTGGACCCGGAGGCCGCCGCGATCGTCTTCGGCGAGGACTGGCCCGTCGTCATGGTCGGCCTGGACCTCACCCACCAGGCGCTTGCCACGCCTGCTGTCGAGTCCCGATTTGCCTCCTTGGGCACCTCCGCCGGCGACTTCTGCGTCGGACTTATCGACGCCTTCCGCCGCAACTACAAGGACGCCCAAGGCTTCGACAATCCACCAGTTCACGACCCCTGCGCCGTCGCCTACGTCATCGACCCCACCGTCGTCGAGACCGTGGCCGTACCGCTGTCGGTGGAGCTATCGGGTGCGCTGACCCGCGGGCGGACCGTGGCGGACTTTCGGGTGTTCGACCCGTCCGACTGCAACACGTCCGTGGCCACGCGCCTGGACGTGGAGCGCTTCTGGGACCTCGTCGTCGACGCAGTCCAGCACCTCGGGTAGGGGCGGCTTCCCAACCTCCCGGTTACCCCAGCAGATGGTGAGGACGCAACGGTGAGCTTGCCGATTTTTGGCCATCTTCACCGTTGCATTCTCACCATCTACGTGTTCGCGGCCTGTCGGCAGGACATCCAGCCGGCGTGCAAGGCCAAAAGTAGCCTGTCCCGTATGGAACTTTCGGACTTTGCGGGCAATCTTTACTTCGTTCTCGAATACATCGGTGTGCTGCTGGCGGCGACGGTTGGTGGGACTGTCGCCAAGCGCATGAACTTTGACATTGTGGGGTTTGCGTTCATTGCGCTGATTTCGTCGTTAAGTGGAGGCTTTATCCGCGATGCCATCCTCAACGATGGGCCCGCCGCAGCACTGACGACCCCGGGGTATCTGATCACAGCCACGGTTGGCGCCGCGATCGCGTATACGGTCACACTCAAAGGCAGGTTGTGGGAAAACTTCCGGTTCTATGCCGACATTGTCACGATTGGTGTGTGGGCGGTCGCTGGCACACTCAAAGGCCTGGTAGCGGACCTCAATTGGGTCGCATGCATTCTTCTTGCGGTGATCACAGCGACCGGTGGCACGGCGATGCGCGATATCGTGCTGCGACAGGTGCCAACGCTGTTCACTTCGCAGAAAATGTATGTGTTCCCAGCGATCATCGCTTCGGCCATCATGCTTGGGTTCAATGCGTTTGATTTGGTGTGGCAGGGGATGCTCGTCGCAGCGGTCGCAGCACCGATCTTCGCGGTCGCGGTGTACTTCGGAGGCGACCGGTTTGCGCTGTTCCGTACGAAGGAGATTGAGCGGCCGTTGGAGCAAAAGCTCGGCTACGCGCTCGGAGTTGACACGGATGCGCACCACCCGGTGGAAGCCGGCCAGCACGTGACGCGTGCGCTCGAGGATGCCAGTGACGACGAACTCTTGCGCGCCATCCGCCTGTACCTGCAAAACGAGGTGCGCGAACGCACGGAGGCGAAGCCGTAACTTCACTACGATGACGCCCATGTACTTCGACAACGTGTTCACCGCCGTGGGGTTCTCGTTTGCCCTGATGGACCTTATTGGGGTGTTTTTGAATGCGCTGATGGGTGGGCTCGTCGCTAGGCGGTTGCGCTTTGATGCTGTCGGTTTCATGCTGATTTCCATCATTTCGGGCATGGCGGGCGGCATGATCCGCGACGCTCTGATCGGCGCCACGCCCGCGTCGGCGTTGCAAAACCCCTGGTACATCGGTACGGCGCTGGTGGGGTCGCTGTTTGCGTTTCTAATTCCGCTGTCGGGGCTGACGTGGGAGTTGTTCCGGTTCCACGGCGACATGATCATCGTCGGTGTGTGGGCGGTGACGGGCACGGTCACGGCGATGCGTGCCGACATCACGTGGTTCGGCTGCATCCTCATGGGTGTGCTCACTGCCACCGGCGGCATGGTGATCCGTGAGATGATGATCGGTCAGATCCCGTCCATACTTATCGACCGCCAGTGGTACGTCGTGCCGGCGATTGTGGCGTCGATTAGCGTGCAATTGTTTTACGACCTCAACCTGCAATCCATCGGCCTCGCCATCTCCGCCCTGATTGGTTTCGGCCTCGGCGTGGCGGCGTACTGGTTCGGCTGGCACGTGCCCGGCATCGAGGCGCTGGCGAATGTCGACGATTTCTTCACCCGTATCAAACACCGCGTCGGCGACCGCCTCCCACGCACCCCCAGCGCCCTGCGCCAACGTGCCGAGCGCGCGCAACGCCCCGGCATGCTCGTGAACGCGCCGACGCGCAAGGACATTCACGACATTCTGGGCAATCGTATCGACGACCGCAGCAACGTCACCCACGAAGAATTCCTCGACGCCCTCTACCGCGCCTACATCGACCCGACCGGGCCGGGAGGCGCTGGCGGTGCTGGTGGTGCGGACTCAAGTGCGGGCGACCGCAAGAAGTAACCCACCCGTATGAAACCATAGGCGGGTGCTTCTCCTTATTGCGCTCGCTGTCGGCGGGCTGATCCCGATCCAAACCGCGGCCAACTCGCGTTTGCGTCTCAGCGTGGGCAACTATCCGGTTGTGTCGGCGCTGATTTCGTTTTCGGTGGCGTTGCTTGTGGCTATCGTGGCGACCACCATTCTGCAGGGCAACCCGTTGCCGCAGTTCGCGCCGGGTACGTCCGCGCCGTGGTGGACGTGGCTCGGCGGTGTGATGGGTGTGTGCTTCGTGCTGGGCAACATTCTGCTGTTCCCACGCCTTGGCGCGGTGCAGACGGTGGTGTTGCCGATCCTTGGGCAGGTGGTGATGGGCCTGCTCATCGACTGGTTTGGGTTGTTCGGAGCACCGCGTATCGACGTCACCCCGCCCCGCATCGCCGGCGCCATCGTCGTGTTCGTCGGCATCGTCGTGGTGCTGCGGGCAGGCAAGTCAGGGAAGGGCGCCGCTGCTACCGCTGCATCTGGTGACGCCTCCGGCCTCGAACTCTGGCTCTTCCGCGCGCTCGGCGTCCTGGTCGGCGTCGGCTCCGCGGTACAGACGGCAGTGAACGGCTACTTAGGGACGATCGCCGGCTCCTCCCTCCACGCCGGCGAAATCAATCTCTCTGTCGGCGTGGTGCTGTTGCTGATCGCCGCGCTGGTCACCTCACCGAAGCAGTTCACCCGCAAGCCGACGCCGGGCCCGGCCTGGATGTGGCTCGGCGGCCTTGTCGGCGCAATCTTTGTGATCTCCGGGGCGACCCTGTCGCCACTGCTCGGCACCGCCACCACCGTGATCGCTTTCAACGCAGGCACCATCGCCGCTGGTCAGGTCCTCGAAGCCCGCGGCGCCTTCGGTGCTCGCAAGAACCCGCTCACCGCCACGCGCCTCGTCGGCCTGGTGGTGATCTTCCTCGGCGTGCTGGCGGTGCGGTTGCTGTAGGTTGCGAAATGGTGACGTAGGAGCAAACCCGAACTCGTGGAGCAAAGTTAGGGGGTTGTTGCCTAGTCGGTCGATTGGGCCTGAGAAGAATTTTGCGTGTAGTCGGTCAAGCGGCCTAATTGCCGTTCCTGGTACTCGATTCGCTCCTGTATCTGCACTATTGTGTCCATCACGGTTGCCCGTGTGCTGAGATCGAATCGGTTGAAAAGCCGACGGAAGAACCCTACTTTCTTCTCGTTTGAGTCTTCTGTCGGCTTTTTGGACTCGCTGGCACTGGTATCCGGCTTATTCGTAGTCTCCCAGTTCAACGGAAGATCTATGGTTATTCTGAGAGCTGTCTGGTGCTCCGTGTATCGAATTTCGCAGTTGTTCTGGTTGGTCATCTCTTAATTTCTCTTTCAGTTCGGTAACAGTCGCTTGATTAAACGGATCTGGCGGATGTGTATGAAGAGTCGGATCAACAAAACTAAAACGGACGCGAATGCTGCTTCGGGTCCGAGGGCTATAGAGAGAACCATAAAAGGAAAGGTAAAAAGGATAGCCAGTCCCACCAGTGCAATTGATTCGCTCCGTGAAATGAGATGCCCGCATGATGCCCAATAACGCTTGTGGACGAAACCGGCAGATTGAATAAAAAACCAGGCGGGAATCAGTGCGGTGAGGAGCCAAGAATAAGAAAACGATGGCAGGGCCTCAAAAGGCCACTTTTGTGGTTCGGAAAAAATACCGATGCTACACAAGGCTAATGCGGTAAGGATTGCCCAGAAAATCGGCGAGAGGACTAGGAACCCTTTTGAGAACCATCCCTTGGTTAAGAGGTGGTGGGGATGTGGTCTGAACCCAACCTGTTCAAAGCGCGGGATTGCTGCCCGGTAATTCTCTAGAACCAGTTTTTGTTTGTTGAGATCCTTAGCTATCACGCGAGAAATTCTTCTGAAGGATATGGGTGAAAGGGCCAGGCTCTCTCGGGCAATCAGGCAAATGGAGAACACCAGCGTGGTGGAAACCAGCAAAATTAGAACACTAGGCTCCAGTAAAGTGGCCAAGAGCATACCGAGTGGGGGGTGATCGTCGGAGAGGTTCAAGTTTCGAGCCTCGTATGGCAGGTGCGCCAAAAATTCCCACTCAACGTTCATGATGCCGACCGCCAGTATCACGAGCGTTAGGAGGTTTTGGACCGCTTCACCCGGTTCTTCTTCAAAAAGATGTTCATTATCGAATTCAATGAGATAGTAGAGACCCACTAGTGCAATTACACCTGTGAGAAAAGCGCCGAAAGTAATGGGATTTGATTCGGTGCTGAGAATTCTGATTCCGTCTCCGACAGCCAAAAAAGGGATGGGCAAGATTGCAACCAGGAGGCCCGTAAAGAAAAGGGTGCCCAAATAAGTGGATAAAAACGCCCTTACCGTCTCACTTTTCGTCGACCGCCAATCGATTTGAGGAGAGAAGGGAGGCTGAGCGCTGTGGGGGCGTGGTTGCGTCGTTGATGTATTCAAGAAATATCCTTTGCAAATCTTCACTCCAGACTACACGGGTGGCGTTAAGGATAAACTAAGTCAACTATCAGAGTGCGTTTCGTAGCCCGTAGCTAAACCTCAACCGAAGGTCGAGTAAATAGGGGGATCAAGCAGCAGTTGAGGGTTGCCCAGGGTGACTCGTGTGACGCAAGATCGGTCGCGAGCCGGAAGGACTCAAAGAGCAACCAGAGGCCGTTGGGGAAGACGAACCTCTCGTCTCGCACTCTGCCGCCCGGGCTAGTCACCCGGATACGGACATGTCAGCCGAACCAGGCGCGCAGCTTGGTTGCGGTGCACCGTCCGACGCGGCGTCCCGCTTAGTCACCGGGGCAGGAGTGTGCCGAACAAGCACTGCCGCAGCAGTGCAGCAAGCAGTGCAACGCACAGAAGGGTCCCCACCGATGACGACAACACTGGCTGCGCCCCGCGCGTGCCGGCCCACACGCAACCGCCTTATGTGGACGCTCCAGATTGAGGGGATGTTGGGCAGGGTGCGTGGGGTCGTCGAGAAGCAAATGCTCCTGTTGCCTGAGGGTGAGCCGGGCGAGGTCTGGTTCACGCGCTGGCAGCGGCGGCCGGATCGCACGTACTCGTGCCAGGAGAATATCCGGGCGACGGAGGCGGAGATTGAGCCGTTTCGGCGCGCGATTGAGCGCCTGGCGGCGGAGGAGAATTTCGTGGCGAGGCTGACGCAGCGCTCGTACCATGGGGCGCATGGCTAAATACCGAGTACAAAATCCGAAGACCAACGAAATCGAGAAGACCTACGAAAACATCACCTCCGACGAGCTCGAGCAGGCACTGAGCGCCGCTGACGAGACGTTTAAGCAGTGGCGCGAGAAGTCCTATGAGGAGCGCGCGGAGGTGCTGCGGAAAGTCGCGAAGCTTTTCGACGACAAACGCGACGAACTTACCCGCATCATCGCCAATGAAATGGGCAAGGCCGTCGACCAGGGCGACGGTGAGATCGACGACGTTGTCGAGATTTTCAACTACTACGCCGACAACGGTGCGAAGTTCGGTGCCGACGAGGAGATCCCGAACGAGCGTGGCGGCACGTCGATTATGCGTAAGGTTCCGCTGGGTGTGATCGTCGGCGTGATGCCGTGGAATTTCCCGTATTACCAGGTCGCACGTTTTGCTGCGCCCGCGCTTATGGCCGGCAACGTGGTCATGGTCAAGCACGCGAATATTTGCCCGGAGTCGGCGGAGGCGATCGAGAAGATTTTCGACGAGGCCGGCGCCCCGAAGGGCCTGTACACCAACATCTTCGCTGGTCACTCGCAGATCTCGAAGCTTATTAACGACGACCGCGTCCAGGGCGTTTCGCTCACCGGCTCCGAAGGCGCTGGCCGCTCCATCGCCTCCCAGGCCGGCCAGGCGCTGAAGAAGTGCGTGCTCGAGCTGGGCGGCACCGACGCCTACATCGTGCTCGACTCCACCGACATCCCGGCCGCCGCGAAAACCGCGTGGAACAAGCGCATCGGCAACACCGGCCAGGCCTGCACCTCCAACAAGCGCATGATCGTGATGGAGGACATTTACGACGAATTCGTCGACGAACTGGTCAAACTCGCCTCCTCCTACACCGAAGGCGATCCGCTGAACCCGGAGGAGGGCAAGTTCTATCCGATGTCCTCGCGTGACGCTGCGGAGAACCTCGCCCAGCAGCTGAAGATCGCCGTTGAGGAAGGCGCGAAGATCCACGTTGGCGGCGAAGTTACCGGCAAGGGCGCCTACTTCACCCCGGCCGTGATCACCGACATCCCGGTCGGCTCCGACTCCTACTACGAGGAGTTCTTCGGCCCCGTCGCCGAGGTGTACAAGGTCTCCTCCGAGGAAGAGGCCATCGAGGTGGCCAACAACTCCCGCTACGGCCTTGGCGGTGCCGTGATGTCCGAGGACGTCGAGCGTGCCAAGCGTGTTGCCGACAAGGTGGACACCGGCATGATCCACGTCAACATCCCACAGGCCCGCGGCGCCGAGCTGCCGTTCGGTGGTGTGAAGGCCTCCGGCCTGGGCCGCGAACTGGGCCCACTGGGCATGGATGAGTTTGTGAACAAGCAGCGCTTCTACATCGCCGGCTCCGACTCGGCAGTGTAGGAGGACGCGGGTGCGGGGGCGTTCGGGGCGCCACGGGGCGCTCGCCCGCGCCGCCCGCCCGCCCGCGGCCCCCACCCGCGCCGCCCTAGTCGGCGTACTTCCCGTCGCTGAACGGGTCGTGGATGCGATCCACCAGGTCCGCCACCGAGTCGAAGACGGCGGTGGGGCGGTAGGGGTAGCGGGCGATTTCGGCGTCGTCGCTAATGCCGGAGCGTACGAGCACGGTGCGCATGCCGGCTTCGAGGCCGGATTTCACGTCGGTGTCCATGCGGTCGCCGATCATGACGGTGTTGTCGGAGTGGGCGCCGATGTTGTTCAGTGCGGAGCGCATCATGACGGGGTTGGGTTTGCCCACGTAGTAAGGCTCCATGCCGGTCACGGCGGTGATCATGGCGGCGACGGAACCGGTTGCGGGTACGACTCCGCGCGGGCCAGGCCCGGTCAGGTCGGGGTTTGTTGCAATGAAGCGCGAGCCGCGCCGGATCAGGTTCGAGGCGGTGGTGAGGGCTTCGAAGGAATAGGTGCGGGTTTCGCCGAGTACGACGAAGTCGGGGTCCGCGTCGGTAAGAATCCAGCCGATCTCGTGCAGCGCGGTGGTCAGGCCGGCCTCGCCGATGACGTACGCGGAGGCCTCACCGGCTTGCTGTGAGAGGAACTTCGCGGTTGCCGTCGCGGAGGTCCAGATCCGTTCCGGTTCGATGTCCAGACCCATGCGCTGCAGTTTCGCGGAGAGGTCGCGCGGGGTTTGCATCGAGTTGTTGGTCAGCACCATGAACTCGATTTCCTCGTCGCGCAGGGTGGAGATGAACTCCTTCGCGCCGGGAATGACCGAGCCCTCTTTGTGGAGGACGCCATCCATGTCGGTCAGGTATGAAATCATTCGTGTTCCTCCAGGTAGTCGGCGAGTTCGCCGGCGGTGGGGTGGTCGGTAAGCACGGTGTCGTCGATACGCACGCCGAAGGTGTCCTCGATCCGCACGGCGAGTTCGATGCGGTCGAGGGAGGCGATTGCGGTGTCGTCGAAACGCGAGCTTTGCTTGACGACGACACCCGTCACCTCCTCAACCAATCCCGCGAGACGAGCAAACGTGTCCGCCGGGGTTTCCTCCTCGAGTTGGAGGCCACCGAGATCCAAGCGTTGCGAAAGTTCCATGCCGTTATGATAGGCCCATGCAACGCTTCGCACTTCCCGCCGCAACCGTCGTGATCGCCAGCCTCGTCGCACCCGTCGCCGGGGCCGCGACGATGGCGGAGACGTACGAACCGTACTTCGCGCCGGAAACGTCGCGGGTGTACGGGCAGCCGGGGGACTTCAACACCCACCCCATTTACCTTGAGTTGAAGGGCGTGCCGGAAGGCGCGGAATGGAAGCTGACGGGGGAGGAGACGATCCGTAACCTTTTTCAGCTGAAAAAGGTGGGCGACAAGCTTCAGATCCAACTCAACCACAACGATAAAAATCCTGTTGAGCGCGGGGAGAACACACAGGAAATTACGGTGCGGGTGAACTTTCCAGATACGTCGACGGATCTCTACCAAGTGCCCGTCACCCTGATCCCGGACCACGCATTCCTATACGAGCCCAGATACGACGACGTCGAGGCCGACCCCGGTAAGAGCGTGACGCTCACCCCGACCAACGTCCGCCACTTGGACCTGCCGACCGACGCGACATGGGACGTCAAAGGCAATTACGACTCGGTTGACCAGAAAACCGGGGCGATCACGGTGACCCTGCCGAAGGACTCCTACGACAACGCGAACCTTGACGTAACCACGACGTTTGCGGACGGCTCTAAGCGTTCGACGCAGGCGGTGGTGACGAATACGGGGCGCGGTGTCGTCGAGAAGCAAACGCCCACGCCTACGCCGGTGCCTGCAGGATCGACGCCGCTGCAAAAAGTCGCGCTGGTCTTCGGTATCCTCGCCGTCATCGCCGGCATCGGCTTCGCCGCCATGCCCTACCTGCAACAATTCGGGTTCTGATGCGCACCGGCACCATCGACCGCGACGGCATCACCATCCACTACTACGACGCCGGACCCCGCGACGCCGGCCTGACCGTCGTCTACGCCCACGGCTTCAACATCGCCGCCGCCGAATACAAACTGCAGGTCGAAGCCATTTCCGGCGTGCGCCAAATCCTTGTCGACGTCCGCGGCCACGGCAAAACCGGCTACGCCGACCCCAGCCTGCTCACCATCGACGCCGCCGCCGACGACATCGCCGCCGTCCTGCGCCACCTCGGTATCGACGACCCCCTCATCACCGTCGGACACTCCCTCGGCGGTCCGATCTCCCTGTCGCTGATGCGCCGCCACCGGTTTAACTGGGTCGGATCCGTGCAAATCTCCAGCACCGTCGACCCCTTCACCGCCCGCGGCCTACCGCGCCTCCTCGGTGGGGGATTCGGCCGGGCGCTCGGGTGGTTTGTGGATAGGCTGCCACACGCTGCCGAAGGCATCCGGCGCCTGGTCACCGACATGATCGCCCCGATCCTCGCACGCTGGTTCTACTTCCGGCCCGTGCCATGGTCCCTGATCAAATTCCACGCCCGCATGATCAAAGCCACGCCGCTCGCCACCTATCGAGGCTTCTTCGACGACCTCCAAACCCACTCCGAACGCGGCGCCGCCGCCGTCCTGGCCACCATCCCCGGCTACATCCTCGTCGGCGACCGCGACAACGTCGCCCCCGTCAGCCAATCCGCCGAACTCGCCGAGATCTGGCCAGGCGCCTACTTCCAAATCCTGCCCGAGTCAGGGCACATGCCGCCTCTCGACGACCCCGGCGCCGTCACCGCCGCCATCGAGCGCGTCATCGCCCTAGCGCGAGGGTAGGGCAGCCGCGGCCGACGCCTGCGGCCGGCGCGGCAGCCACCAGCCGGCGCCACCAGCCGCCGAGGTTTCTGACACATTCCGGCAGAATCTGTCAGCGCCGGGAATCGTCGCAGGTCAGTGGGTTTTGGGCGGGCGCCGATGTGAAGTCTGTCAGGAGCATCTGCTCCTGGCCAAAATAATTCCCGGGTCCGCGCCGATTTGTGGAACTATTTTGGCTCCGCGCGGCTCACAAAATCGGCGACCTGGGGAAACGCAGCCGCGGAAAGTTCCAAAACCGAAGAAAGTTCCCGGCCGGGGAACTATTTTCGGAAAGGGTGGCAGGCGGAAAGACGAGCCACCTCACACAACGAAAACCGCCCCAGCCAATGAAAACAGGCCGGGGCGGTGGAGGTCAGAGAACTACTCGGCGGCGTTCTCCGGGCCCTCGTCGTCGGAGTCGAGGGTCGGCTTCGCGGCGGTCGGATCGTCGATCTTCAGATCCTTCGCAGCCTTCGCCACAACATCGCGATCGATCTTGCCTTCGTTGGCCAGGCCCATCAGGGCGGCGACGGCCATGGACTCGGCGTCGATGTTGAAGAAGCGGCGGGCGGCTTCGCGGGTGTCGGCGAAACCGAAGCCGTCGGCACCAAGCACGATGTACTGGCCCGGGACGTAGGCGCGAATCTGCTCCTGCAGGTCGGAAGCGAAATCGGAGGTCGCGATGTACGGGCCTTCGGTCTGCTTGAGCTGCTTGGTCGCAAATGCCTCTTCAACCTCTTCGCCCGGGTTGCGGAGCTGCTCGGCAGCCTTGCGCTGACCCTCACGGGCGAGTTCGGTCCAGGAGGTGACGGAGTAGATCGCGGCACCGACGTTGTACTTCTCCTGCAGGATCTCCTGGGCGCGCAGTGCCTGCTGCATACCCACGCCGGAGGCGAGCAGGGAGACCTTGTGCTCGAGGTCCTTGCCTTCGTCGTAAAGGTAGATGCCCTTGTGCAGGCCCTCAACGTCGAGGTTGTCCGGGCGTGCCGGCTGGTGGTGCGGCTGGTTGTAGACGGTGATGTAGTACATCACGTCCTCGTCCTTGTCCGCGCCCTGGCCGTACATGCGCTCGATGCCCTTGGAGATGATGTACGGCATCTCGTAGGCGAACGCCGGGTCGTACGGGATGACGGCAGGGTTGGTGGAGGCCAGGATCGGGGAGTGGCCGTCCATGTGCTGCAGGCCCTCTCCGAAGAGGGTGGTGCGGCCGGCGGTTGCGCCGACGATGAAGCCGCGGCCCATCTGGTCGCCGGCGGCCCAGAAGTTGTCGCCGGTGCGCTGGAAGCCGAACATCGAGTAGAAGATGTACATCGGGATCATCGGCTCGCCGTGGGTGGCGTACGACGTTGCTGCTGCGATGAAGGATGCGGAGGAGCCGTCCTCGTTGATGCCTTCGTGCAGGATCTGGCCATCGGTGGACTCGCGGTAGGACAGCTGCAGGTCGTGGTCGACCGGCACGTAGTTCTGGCCGTGCGGGTTGTAGATCTTCTGGGTCGGGAACCAGGAGTCCAGGCCGAAGGTACGGGCCTCGTCCGGGATGATCGGGACGACGCGCTTGGCCAGCTCCTTGTCGCGCATGAGCGCCTTGAACGTGCGCACGAGCGCCATGGTGGAGGCGACTTCCTGCTTGCCGGAGTCCTTGAACAGCGCCTTGAAGGTCTTTTCAAAGTCAGGCTGCTCGAGTGGGGTGTACTGCTCCCGACGCTCCGGCAGGTAGCCGCCGAGTTCCTCGCGGCGTGCCTTGAGGTACTTGATCTCCTCGGCGTCCTCGCCCGGGTGGTAGTACGGCGGCAGGTACGGATCCTTTTCCAGTTCTTCGTCGGAAATCGGGATCTGCTGCTTGTCGCGGAAGAGCTTCAGGTCTTCCAGGGCCAGCTTCTTCATCTGGTGGGTTGCGTTGCGGCCCTCGAAGTTGTGGCCGAGGCCGTAGCCCTTGACGGTGTGGGCGAGGATGACGGTCGGCTTGCCCTTGGTCTCCAGGGCGCGCTTGTAGGCGGCGTAGACCTTGCGGTAGTCGTGGCCGCCGCGGCGCAGGTTCCAGATCTCTTCGTCGGTCATGTCTTCGACGAGCTTCTTGGTGCGCTCGTCGCGGCCGAAGAAGTGTTCGCGGACGTAGGCGCCGTCGTTGGCCTTGAAGGTCTGGTAGTCGCCGTCCTTGGTGGTGTTCATGATGTGGACGAGTGCGCCGTCCTCGTCCTTCTCAAGCAGTTCGTCCCACTCGCGGCCCCAGACGACCTTGATGACGTTCCAGCCGGCACCGACGAAGAAGCTCTCCAGTTCTTGGATGATTTGGCCGTTGCCGCGCACTGGGCCGTCGAGACGCTGCAGGTTGCAGTTGATCACGAAGGTGAGGTTGTCCAGACCGTAGAGGGAAGCCATCTGGATGAGGCCGCGGGATTCGGGCTCGTCCATTTCGCCGTCGCCAAGGAACGCCCAGACGTGCTGCTGGTCGGTGTCCTTGATGCCGCGGTCCTGCAGGTACTTGTTAAAGCGTGCCTGGTAGATGGCGTTCATTGGGCCAAGGCCCATGGACACGGTTGGGAACTCCCAGAATTCCGGCATGCCGTGCGGGTGCGGGTAGGACGGCAGGCCGCCCTGCTTGCGGGAGTGTTCCTGGCGGAAGCCGTCCAGGTCGTCTTCGGAAAGGCGGCCTTCGAGGAAGGCGCGGGCGTACATGCCTGGGGAGGCGTGGCCCTGGAAGAAGATCTGGTCGCCGCCCTGTGGTGCGTCTTTGCCCTTGAAGAAGTGGTTGAAGCCAACTTCGTAGAGGGCTGCCGCGGAGGCGTAGGTGGAGATGTGGCCGCCGACGCCGATGCCCGGGCGCTGTGCGCGGTGCACCATGATGGCGGCGTTCCAGCGCATCCAGCGGCGGTAACGCTTCTCAATCTTCTCGTCGCCAGGGAATTCCGGCTCGAGTTTGGTTGGGATGGTGTTCACCAGGTCGGTGGAGGACAGCGCCGGCAGCGGTACGCGCTTGGCGTTGGCGCGCTCAATGAGGCGAAGCATGAGGTAGCGGGCGCGCTCCGGGTCGGACTCCTCGAGCAGGCCGTCGAGGGAGTCCATCCACTCTTGGGTTTCCTCCGGGTCCGCGTCATGCAGGTAGGAAGCTACGCCTTCGCGCAGCGACAGGATATTCGTATCGACGTCAGAAGCGTTCTTCACGCGACCATCGATCATCTCGGTGTCCTTTTCGGCCACTTCAACCTCCTGGGTTCATCGGGGCAATACACCGACAAGGATACGTTCTTTTGCTCGCTAGTTCTTACATCGGATGGCTTTTGGTGAGACTAATTGTTGGTTTGTCGCCATTGAGCACGGTGGGGCGGTATGCTGACGTGCATTCGTACAACTACAACTGGAGGATTTAGACACTTGAGTGCCACAGGAGTGGACACCTACGCCGACCGTTTTGGGGTTGGCCCCGACCTTGTCGTTCAGGAGATCGGCTGGGGTGAGGATGCGGATTCGTCCATCTCGGAAGCCATCGAGGATGCCATCGGAGCAATGCTTCTTGACGACGACACCCTCGAGCCCTGCGACCTCGTCCTCCTTTGGTTCCGTGAAGGCGACGGTGACCTTGTCGATGAACTCGTCGATGCCACCCGCAACCTCGGCTCCGGTGGCCGCATCTGGCTGATGACGCCCGGCGCCGGCTTCCCGGGTGTTGTCGCACCGGGCCTGATCGCAGAGTCTGCCCAGTTGGCCGGTCTGCTGCAGACCAAGGCCGACCGCTTCGGTGACTGGCAGGGCTCCTGCCTCGCCGCCTCGAAACGGTAGTTTTTGGCGCTTAGCCTGCAGGTTTTCCTTTTCCGGTCGTGCTTTGGTAGTGTTACCGGGCAGCGCGCCGTTAGCTCAGCTGGAAGAGCAACTGGTTTACACCCAGTAGGTCGGCGGTTCGAGCCCGTCATGGCGCACCAGGTCAAGGCCCCTCTTCGGAGGGGCCTTTTCGTAGCTTGGTGTGAGTCCGCAGGCTGGGGTTAAGGCTCAAAATGTGTGTCTGCTATCGGCGTGACATTCTCATTAATGCTCTGCCGTTCATTGGGCGAAAGAATATGTTACCGTCATCTCACAAGGCGTCTTAAGTGAGCAAGAGCTCGCAGGACATCTCGACAGAGCAAGCTCTCGCAGAATATTCTTAGAAAGAGGTTAGGAATGCGCCTACTCTTTAGAAGGGCATTGGCAGTTGCACTTTCGGTATCGGCGCTAGGAATCTCCTCCCCTACGACGGTAACGGCAAAGCCAATTGACGTCGCTGAGGCGCAGATGTTATTTGCCGAGGATTCGAACCTCACCGTGGCTGGAGAGGCATCTTTTAGGGCGATGGACAGGTATGTTGATTTTGAACATGCACGGTTTGATTATCGAGCAGCTCAGTCGGATCCAGACGTGGATTCTGGTGTACTGAATGAGTTCTCAGGAACTCTTCTTGCGCAAGGCTGGAATGTTGACGCGGACGAATCAGACCTAGCGATTCTTGAACGCGAAGCGGATGCTATCGAACCGGCTATTCAGTTTTACGATGCATGTCAAGGACGGAATGGGTTCCAAAAGCTACCACCCGGTGTCTTGCTAAATAGCTGCGCGGCATCTGCACTCCAGAATGCGTACGCCGCTGGCGCTGGTGTTGCCGCGTTAGCTGCGTTAATTACTGCAGAAACAGGTGTAGGCGGGGTTCTTGCTGGCGCTATTGCTGGAGTCTTAGCGGCGGAATCTGGCATTTTAGGCATCTGCGGTTCGTGGAATCGAGGAATTAGACTTTTCCCTGGTGGAATTTGTTGGTCACAGTAGGTATAAATGCGCTTGCTACGTGTTGTCATCGGTATCATTATCGCTATAGGTGTTATCCTGAGTATTATTCAGGTAGCACTTTCTGCGTGGTCTAATCCGATTTTGTCCGTAGGTCCCATTTTATCGATTACAGGTGCTCTAGCGGGCATTTTGTACGTAGTCTTGGTGAGATACCGTAAACGAGACAGAGGCTAGTATATTCAAATTCTTGCTTCCTGCGTGAGCCGCTACTCTATAACTACTATTTGAGCGTTAAGGGTCAAAAAGGGTGTCTAGCTCGGCGTGTCGCGAGGGTTAGATGTGGCCTTTTTGGATGCCGATTGAGTGGGTGTAGTTGGTGTCGATAGCGCCCTCGTAGAAGGCTGGTCGTCGAAGTTTCGTGGTCGGCTTGGTTCTCGTTTCGGGTCAGGGGGGATACTTTGGCCAGTTAGTCCTGACCCCAGTTGGGCTGCCCGGCGATCTCAACGGGGTCGTCAGGCAGTTCCGTTTTTAGGTAGAGCCACCAATCCAACATGCGGCGTTGATGTTCCCGGATCTTCCCCGGTGGGTGCGGGCCAGCAGTTTCAACTGGGCGTTGATTCCGCCTTCCGGCTGTTTGGTGGCTTTGATCCGGCTGGCGTCGAGCACACCGTCGGGTGGGGCGAGGTAGACCAACAGTAAGTTGCCCCGCCATAGGTGGTTGAGGCTGTTGTAGGCCTTGCGAGTGCGTTCATGAGTCCATGACCAGGCGCGTTGCCGTGTCGCCGGGTCGGTTGTGAACGTTTTCTGGTTCATCCAGTCACGGTAGATAGTGCCGTATTCGTGCAGTTGCGCACCCCACGCGGCCGCCTCGTCAAGATCGGTGATCTTCGTGAGGTTGAGCGCGATCTGGTAAATCGCTCGTCCTGCATCGGTGCGGGGACGTGCGGTGGTGTGCCGGCGCACCACGCGTTGGGCGTGGACGAGGCAGCGCTGCACTTTCGTTGTGGGCCAGCATGCCTTGATTGCGCTGGCAGCGCCTTGGCCGCCGTCAATGACAGGGATCAGGGGCGCGGGGATACGTTCGAGCAGTCGTTGGTAGTCGCGGGTGGTTTCACGTGTGCACCAGTGCCAAGCGATGACGTGATCCAAGGTGGCAGCAACAATCAAGCATCCGCCGGCGGTGTAGGTGCCGTCAAGAAAGACCTGGTCGTAGACCCAGCCTTCGTGCCCGATCGTGGGATCGGGGACATCAACTAGCCAGAAGTGTTCAAACCGGTGTTGCAGCGTACGCGGATGACATCCTGCTCCGGCGGCAGCGGTTTCCAAGCTCGCACCGGTTGTGAGGTGGGTGATAAATGCTGCGAAGGCAGCGGAGTTGGTGATATCGGGGAGCTGCTTGGTGGTGGAAGCGCCGCACATTTTGCACCGTCACCGGCTGCGGTTGGCGGAGGTCTTACCGTTGCGTTTCATTTCCCCACCGCATTGGCAGCGTGGTCTGTTCTTCGGTATTGATCAAGCCAACACCAGCCCCTACCACACGCTGCTGTCACCCCCCGGTTTTTCGCCACCATGGCGCGGATATAAGCCCCAGGAGCATATACTTTCAGGAAAACCCCCGATCATCTCAAACAAATCGACGAATCCAGACACACATTTTGTCGCTTAACCCGAACCGGTACCTAGAGCGATCGGTTCTCGATGGCGGCGAGGATGCCCAGTTCGAACGCCGGGGTGTTGCCGTCGAACTCCACGTCTGCGACGTCCCATTCGGAGAACTGCACCCGAGCGGAGCCGGTGGTGGCGGTGGGGGAGTCGGGGACGATGGAGATGTCGTGGAGAGAGTGGCCAAGCGCGGCGCAGGCTAAGCCGGCGCGGGCTGGCAAAGTACCGCCGTCGGACAGGGCGAAAAGGGGCTGGCCTTCGGGGTCGGTGAGAAGCGACAAGGTTGCGAAGGGGCGGTTGGCGAAGGCGACGGCGTGGTCGAAGGCGGCGTCTTCAATATCGGCAGGTTCGACGCCCGAGGCGGGGACGACGAAGACGTCGGCGAGGGTGCGGAGGACGGAATCGAGCGACATCAAAACCCCTTCAGAGACCATGGGACAGAGTTAGCGTTCTTGTTCCTTATCGTAAGCCTTGGCCCACGGGTTGGTGCGGGAAGAACCGTAGCGCTGGCGGGAACGCGTAGGAGCCGCAGTCGGGGTCTGAGCGGACGGCGCCGGGGCGGTTTCTTCGCCGGGGACAGGGGAAGGCTCGGGGCCGCTGCCGGCCACGGTGTCGTCGTTAAGCAGTTGCTTCTGCTCCTCGACGTAGCGGCGGCGTTCGCGGCTTTCGGAGAACAGGAAGTAGAGCAGGGCGCCGGGGGCGGCGACGCCGAACAGGATCCACTGGAGGCCGTAGGAAAGGTGGTTGCCGGTTTCGAGTTGGGGCAGGGGGATGGCGGTGAGGGTGCCGGGTTGGTCTGAGAGTAGTTGGAGGTACGGCTCGACCATGACCGCCCCCGCGTCGACTCCGGTCAGCTCCCCGACTTGGGCGGGGTTGATGGAGTGGACCATGTCGTAGCCCTGGTCGTGAATGGGTGCGGTGGGGTGGACGGCTTCGCCGGCGCGCAGCATGCCGGTGATGGTGACGTCGCCGGTGGGTGCTGCGTCGATGTCCGGGACACCGGTGGAGCCCTCGGCGGGGACCCAGCCGCGGTTGACAAGGATGGTGCGGCCGTCGTCAAGCGTGAACGGCGTGAGCACCTGGAACGCAGGGGTGCGGTCGACGGAACGCAGGCGAAGCAACACGTCGTTGCCCGTGTAGTGGCCGGTGGCGACCACACGTGACCATTCGTCGGCGGGGGCGAGCGTGGTGCCGGGCAGGCGGTCCACCAGCGGTTCGGGATCGTGGTCGAACGCCGCGGAGATGTGTTCGTTGCGCTCGACTAACTGTTCGTTCTTGCCGAGTTGCCAGGGCGCGAGGAACGTGAAGGCAAAGTAGGAGAAAATGCCGACGACGATCGCCGCGATGATCCAGCCGGGGTTGAGCAGTTGGCGCCACCACGGCTTTTGGGAGGACTTGTTGGCATTCACGCCCACTTAGCCTAGCTGATCGCGCACCCAGCGGATAATGCCGTCGGCGGCGGCTTCGATCTGCTCGCGCACCACGGTGAAGCCCTCGGGCCCGCCGTAGTACGGGTCGGCAACGCCAGCGCCCTCAGGTGCGGCGGGGTCGAAGGAGCGCAGCAGACGGACCTTGTCTTCGGGCACGCCGCGCACGACCAACTCCGACACGTGGTTGGTGTCCAGCGCGACGATCAGGTCGGCTTGCTCCTGCTCGTAGCCAAACTGTTGGGCGCGGTGGGCTTCGCCGTCGTAGCCGTGGTTGGCCAGTTCGCGCCGGGCGCGCTCGTCGGCTTTGTGCCCGACGTGCCAGTCGCCGATGCCTGACGACGACACGCGCACCGCATCGCCCAGCCCCGCGTCCTCCAATTTGGAGCGCACGATGACCTCCGCCATCGGGGAGCGGCAGATGTTGCCAGTGCAGACGAAATCAATATGCAGCACGGATGATCCTTTCCAACTCGGTCGCGTCCGATGCTACGTAGGTCGCCTCGTCCCATTCGGGTGCGGCACCGTAACCCCAGGTCACGGCAACACTCGGGATGTCGAAGGTGGTGGCGCCGGTGAAGTCGTGGGTGCGATCCCCAATCATCAGGGGACGTTTTGGCGCGACGTTGTCCAGCACGTACCGGATCACGTCGGCCTTCTTGGCGCGTACGCCGTCGTTCGATGCAGCGCCCAAAAAGTCGATGTGCTCGAGCATCCCTGCGCGCTCGAGGGCGGCTCGCGCGAAGCGTTCGCTTTTCGACGTCGCCGTGCACACCCCAAAACCTTCCCCCTTCAACCTGGCCAGCAGGTCGGCCATGCCGTCGAAAACCTCGAAGCGTTGCCAGCCTTCGGTGGACATGTAGGCGGAGTAGGCCTGCATGGCTTGTTCGACCTGGTCAGGCGACATGCCGAGCGCGCGCATCGATTCCGGCATCGGTGGCCCGGGGATGCGTTTGATGAACTCCTCGTCCGGTTTATCCCAGCCCACGGCCTCTAATCCGAGGAGGAATCCGTGGCGGATGCCGGGGAAGGAGTCGATGAGGGTGCCGTCGACGTCGAAAAGCAATGTGGTGTTCACACCTCACCACTGTTCCAAATTTGTAGGCTGGCTGCCATGACTGCTGTGACTGTGCAAGACGTTGTTGATGCCCTCGAGGCTGCCTACCCGCCGGCGTTGGCGGAAAGTTGGGACCAGGTTGGCCTGGTTTGCGGTGATCCGGATGCTGAGGTGACCAAGGTTGCGTTCGCGTTGGATTGCACGCTGGAGGTCGCCGAACGGGCCGTGGCGCAGGGTGCGCAGTTGCTCGTTGTGCACCACCCGTTGCTGCTGCGTGGTGTGCATTCGGTGGCGGCGAATACCCCGAAGGGCAAGGTTATCCACACGTTGCTGGCTGGCGGCTGCGCGCTGTTCGCCGCGCACACGAACGCCGATTCGGCGCGTCCGGGTGTGTCGGACAAACTCGCCGAACTCGTCGGCATCGAACCCGGCCGCCCGATCAAGCCGGTGCTTCTCGACGCCACCGACCGCTGGGGCGTCCACGTCCCGCCAGCGGATGTCGACGCCCTGAAGCGTGCCCTGTTCGAGGCCGGCGCGGGCGAGATTGGCAACTACCGCGAGTGCGCCTTCACCACCGAGGGCACCGGCGAGTTCACCCCGGTCGAGGGCGCTGACCCCACCGACGGCACGGTCGGCGAGCACTACACCGCACAGGAATTGCGGGTGGAGTTTGTGGCGCCGGCGAGGTTGCGGCGTGGGCTCGTCGATACGCTGCGCGCGCACCATCCGTACGAGGAGCCGGCGTTCGACATCGTGCAGGTGGAGCACACCGCGGATCTGGACAACGCGACGGGCCTCGGGCGCATCGGCACGCTCCCGGAGCCGATGACCCTGCGCGAGTTCACCCAACAGGTGGCCAACGCCCTGCCGGAGACTGCCTGGGGTGTGCGCGCCGCCGGCGACCCGGACCAGATCGTGCAAAAGGTCGCGGTGTCCTCCGGCTCCGGCGACTCGTTCCTTTCGGATGTGTCCAAACTCGGCGTGGACGTCTATGTCACCTCGGATCTGCGTCACCACCCGGTCGACGAACACCTGCGTGCCGGTGGGCCCGCCGTGATCGACACTGCCCACTGGGCCAGCGAGTTTCCCTGGACCGAGCAGGCAGAGAGTATCGTGGCCCCTCTAGGCGTAGACACCGAGATCCTGCACATCCGCACGGATCCCTGGACCGTGTCCGCGCACCCCGCGAACTAAAGGAGTACCGATGCACCTATCCCAAGACCTGCAACCCGTCCTCCTGGAGCTCGCGCTCGCCGACGCCGCCAAGGGCCAGATGCGCGTTCGTCCCGAAGAGCAAGAATTGCAGAAGCTTCTCGACGAACGCACGCGCATGACCGAGGCTTCCGCCTCCGCCCAACTGGCCGTGGATGACATGGAACTGGAAATCCTGCGCATCCAGGAAGACGAGCGGAAACTGAAGAAGCGCGAACTCGACGACAAACGCCAACTCAGTGCAGAGACCGACCCGGAGCGCCGCAAGAACCTGGAGCACGACCGCTACGCAGCGAAGTCGCGCATCGCGGACCTGCTCTCCGAGTTGAAGGAAGCGCACAACGAGATCGCCGCGTTGCGTAACAACCGCGACATTCACGCCGCCCGCGTCGATGAACTCAACCGCAAGGTCGAGGCAGCCCAGCGCACTGTTGATGCACTGCCGGAAGAAGAGACCGTGGACACCGACGAGCTGCGCTCCCGACTGCCCGAGGATGTGCTGAAGGCGTACGACGACATCGGCGCCGCCAAGTTCAACGGCCGCGCCTGCGGCGGCTGCTTCATCCAACTCCCGCCGTCCGAGCGCGCCGAAGTACTCGCCGAGCCGGAGGACACCCTGCCGGCCTGTCCGAACTGCGGCACCCTGCTGGTGCGCGTGAACCCGGCCACCGACGAGGTGTAAATGCAGGTCAAGATGTACTGCGACGGCGGCTCCCGCGGAAACCCGGGGGTCGCCGGATCCGGCTCCGTGGTCTACGACGCCGACGGCGAAACCCTCGGTGAGATCGCGTATGTGGTGGGCAAAAAGTCCACCAACAACGTCGCCGAATACTACGGACTGATCCGCGGGCTGGAGGCGTGCCGCGAGGTCGGCGCCACGCGGGTGGATGTATTCATGGACTCCAAGCTCGTTGTCGAGCAAATGACCGGCCGGTGGAAAATCAAACACCCGGACATGCAACAACTCGCTCGGGAAGCCCGCGACCTCGCCTCCTCCTTTGAGAAGGTCACCTACACCTGGGTTCCGCGCGCCAAGAACAAGAAGGCCGACGAGTTGTCTAACGTGGCCATGGACGCGGCCGCGCGTGGCGACAAGCCGGGGATTGTGAAGGGCACCGGCGTGTGGGGCGGCGGTGGCAAGGCTTCGGCCCAAGAGGAGAAGCCGGCGGAGGGGCCGGTCGTCGAAAAGAAAAAGCGCGATGCCGCTGGCCACTGGGCTGGAAACTCCGAACCGCGAACGCGGTTCATTCTGCTGCGGCACGGGCAGACGCAACACTCGGCCGAGATGCGTTTTTCCGGCGTTTCTAACCCGGACCTCACCGATATCGGCCGTGACCAGGCGAAGCGTGCCGCCGAGGCGCTGCGCACGTTCGGGCGCATCGACGCCATCGTTGCCTCCCCGCAAGCGCGCGCTCAGCAAACCGCGCAGTTCGCCGCCGAGGTGCTTGGCCTTGAAGTTCGTACTGACGAGGGCTTCCGCGAGCTCGACTTCGGCGACTACGAGGGCCTGACCCGCGACGAGGCGATTGCGAAGGGGGAGGAGACGTATGCGACGTGGCAGGAATCGCCAAACAACGCGCCCCCTGCCGGTGAGTCGCTGACAGCCTTCCACCGCCGCGTCACCCGCGCCCGACTGAAAATTCAGGAGCGCTACGAGGGCCAGAACGTGCTGGTGGTGACCCACATGACCCCGATCAAATCCATGGTCCGCCAGGCTCTCGGCGCGAACGCCGAACTGTTCAAGCACCTGTTTTTGGATCTTGCCAGCATCTCTGTCGTGGACTACTTCGGTGAATTCGGTGTGGTCCGCTGTGTGAACGACGTCGCCCACCACCGCGGGTAGAGGGGACTCGGGCTACGGACTGGGGGGGGCGACCGCGGCGGCCACCAACGCCGCCGCAAAACCACACGAAATGGCGCCGGCAGTCCAACGTTCGGGGGTGTGTGGGGGTGTGGCGCTATTGACCTAACGCTCAGCTGCGGTTTAAGTTGTTCTGCACATGGTGCAAACGTTTGCACACATCAGTAGCACCCAACAAGATCCGGACACACACGGAGGAACCCATGGCGGGACGGGCCACGTTGCGCGAGGTTGCGCTCGACGCGGGCGTGTCGCCGTCCACGGTGTCGCGGGCGCTAGCGGGGAACCCGGCGATCTCGAAACAAACGCGGGACCGGGTGTTTCATTCGGCGGCGAAGTTGAATTACGTGCCGAATTTGCAGGCGAGGGGGTTGCGCTCGGCAGCGTCGACCGCGGTGGGGCTAACCATCCCGAGCCTGGTCAATCCGTTCTTCGCGCAGATGGCGGCGTCGATTCAGCAGGCAGCGGACACCGATGGGTTTTCGGTGATGATCGCCACCACCAACGAGGACGCCGGCCAACTCGACGCCGCGTTGCAGACCTTTAGCGGCCAGCAGCTGGCCGGGGCGATCATCGTGCCGTCGATGCACAGCGCGCCGATGGTGCAGTCGCTGCTGGATCGGGGCCAGAAGATTGTGCAGGTGGATCGGGTGCTGCCGGGGCTGGAGGTGCCGTCGGTGATTACGGACGCGCGACCTTCCATCCGCAAGGCCGTCCAGCACCTCAAGGACAACGGCCACACGCAGATCGGTTACATCGCGGGACCGTCGAGTACGTCGACGGGGCTACAACGACTGGAAGGCTTCCACGAGGCGATCCGCGAAACCAAAGAGACGAACGGCCTGATCTTCCGCGGCGGCTACAGCAGCGCGGAAGGTTTCGCAGGCGCTGCTGACCTGCTCAAGCGTGGCGCGTCGGCGATTATCGCGGGGGATTCCATGATGACGGTCGGGGCGCTGCAGTACGTGCTGGACCACAAGATCGGTCTGGGCGAGGACCTCGCGCTGGTTGGGTTTGATGACCAGCCGGCGTTTCAGATGCAGCCCGTTCCGTTGACGGTGATTGAGCAGCATGTGGAGGACGTCGGCAGACGTGCGTGGGAGAAGATCGCCGCGCTGATCCGTGGGGAGCCGACCTCGCAGCACGAGGTGTTACCCACCACATTGACTATCCGAGAATCCAGCAATTTCAACTTCACTTCAAGGAGGTGCAGCAGATGACCACAGCGGTAAAACCCCTGATCCGGTTGGACGGCATTTCGAAGTCATTCGGGCCGATCAACGTGATTGATAACGTCTCGCTCGCCGTCGAGCCGGGTCGCGTGCTTGCGCTGCTCGGCGAGAACGGCGCGGGTAAATCGACGCTGATCAAGATGATGTCGGGCGTGTATCAGCCCACCTCGGGGCGCATTCTTATCGACGACCAACCGGTCACCCTGCCCGACACCAAGGCCGCAGAAGCGCACGGTATTGCCACGATCCATCAAGAGTTGAACCTGGTGCCGACGCTGTCGGTGGCAGAAAACATCACGCTCGGACGCACGCCGCGCCGGGCAGGGTTGGTGAACTTTAAGGAGATGCGCCGCATCGCTGCGGAGGCCATCGACCGCATCGGCCTGAAGGTGGACCTGGACACGCCGGTCGGCGAGCTCGGAATCGCGCGCCAGCAGTTGGTTGAGATTGCAAAAGCGTTGTCGATGGATGCGCAGGTGCTGATTCTCGACGAGCCCACCGCCGCCCTTACAGGCCACGAGGTCGACCAATTGTTCAAGGTGGTCGACGACTTGAAGGCCAATGGGGTGGGCATGGTGTTCATCTCGCACCACTTGGACGAGATCGCCCGCATCGCCGACAGTGTGGCGGTGCTTCGCGACGGCAACTTCGTCGCCGAGGTCCCCGCCACCACCCCGGAGGCGGAGCTGGTGCGCTACATGGTCGGCCGCGATATCGAGGACCAGTACCCGAAGGTGGACAAGGAGATCGGTAAACCGCTGCTGACCGTGGAAAACCTCACCTCGGAGGGCAAGTTCAAGGACGTCTCCTTCGAGATCCGCGCCGGCGAGGTCGTCGGCCTGGCGGGCCTTGTCGGCGCGGGTCGCACCGAGGTTGTGCGCGCCATCGCGGGCGCCGACCACGTCGATTCCGGCACCGTTTCCATCAACGGCGAGCCGCTCCCGTCCGGCTCGGTCGCCCAGGCGATCAAGCGCGGCATCGGCCATGTGCCGGAGGACCGCAAGGCGCAAGGCCTCGTGCTTGGTGCCACGGTGGGGGAGAATATTGGGCTGGCCACGTTGCGGTCGTCGTCACGCGCGGGGATTGCGGATGTGCGTGGTCAGCGCAAACGTGCGGATGACGTCGCAAAGCAATTGCGCGTGCGCATGGCCGGCATCGACCAGGAGATCCGCAACCTGTCCGGCGGCAACCAGCAAAAGGCCGTGTTCGGTCGTTGGGTGCTGGCAGGCTCGAACATTTTGCTTCTCGACGAACCCACGCGCGGTGTCGACGTCGGCGCCAAAGTGGAGATCTACAACATCATCAACGACATCACCCAGGCCGGCGGCGCGGTGCTCATGGTGTCCTCGGAACTGCCTGAGGTTATTGGCATGTCGGATCGCATCCTGGTGATGTCCGGCGGCCGCATCGCAGGCGAACTGCCCGCGGGTGCCACCCAGGACGAGATTATGGCGCTGGCGGTGTCCAACGTCGAAGACCACGTCGAACCACTGACAGAAACGGAGGCCCGCGCATGACGGGAACGACTACGGATGAGCGCTTGAGTACTCGCCAGCGCGTCATCAACTGGATCATGAACAACGGCGCACTCGTCGGCCTGATCGTGCTGTGCATCGCGCTGTTCATCGCTACCCCGCACTTCCTCACGGTGAACAACCTGATCAACGTGGGCGTGCAGGCCGCGACCGTGGCTATTTTGGCGTTCGGCATGACGTTCGTCATCGTCACCTCCGGCATCGACTTGTCGGTCGGCGCGGTGGCGGCGCTCAGTGCCATGGTTTCGGCCCACTTCTTCGTCGAGGCAGGCTGGCCCGGTTGGCTGACGCTGATCGCGGGTCTGCTCACCGGCTTCGCCGCAGGTGCCGTCAGCGGTATCGCCACCGCTTACGGCAAACTCCCGGCGTTCATTTCCACCCTGGCCATGATGTCCATTGCCCGCGGCGCGACCTTGGTGATCTCCCAGGGCTCGCCGATGGCTACCGCCGAGGAGGTGAACTGGCTCGGCTCCAACGCCGGAAAGTTCCCTATCCCGATTCTGATGATGCTGCTGGCCGGCGTGCTGTGCTGGTTCATCCTCTCGCGCACCGTGCTGGGCCGTTCCATGTACGCAATCGGTGGCAACGAGGAGGCCGCGCGCCTATCCGGCATTCCGGTCAAGCGGGTGCTCGTCGCCGTGTACGCACTCAGCGGACTGTTCGCAGCGCTTGCCGGTTTGGTCATGGCTGGCCGCCTGTCGTCCGCGCAGCCGCAGGCCGGTGTGGGCTACGAACTCGACGCGATTGCCGCCGTGGTCATCGGTGGCGCGTCGCTGGCCGGCGGCACCGGCAAGGCCACCGGCACGCTCGTCGGCGCGATCCTGCTCGCCGTGATCCGCAACGGCCTGAACCTGCTCAATGTCAGCTCGTTCTGGCAGCAGATTGTCATCGGCGTGGTCATCGCAGCAGCCGTCGGCTTCGACGTGCTGCGCAAAAAGACCACCGTTTAACCCCTGAACAAGACCCCCTGTTCACAACTTCAAGGAGTACCCGAAATGTCTTTCGCTCGTAAGGCCACCGCCATCGTTGCTGCTGCGGCCATGACCCTGTCGCTTTCCGCCTGCAACCGCGACTCCGCCGACGAGGGCGCGGTCACTCTGGCGCTGTCCACCCAGACCAACCCGTTCTTCGTCCAGCTTCGCGACGGCGCCCAGGAGAAAGCCGACGAGCTCGGCATCGCCCTGAACGTCCAGGATGCATCGGACGACGCTGCGACCCAGATCGATCAGCTCAACAACGCGATCACCTCCGGCACCGACGCCGTGATCGTCAACCCCACCGACTCCGACGCCGTCGTCCCGGCCGTTGAGGCCCTGAACAACGCCAGCATCCCGGTCGTCGCCGTGGACCGCTCCTCCAACGGCGGCGACGTCGCCTCCTTCATCTCCTCCGACAACGTCGCTGGTGGCAAGCAGGCAGCCGACGAGCTGGCCAAGGCCATCGGCGAAGAAGGCGAGATCCTCATCCTGCAGGGCATCGCCGGTTCCTCTGCCTCCCGCGACCGCGGCAAGGGCTTCAAGGAGGGCATTGCCAACTACCCGAACATCAAGGTTGTCGGCGAGCAGACCGCTAACTTCGACCGCACCGAAGGCCTGAACGTGGCCACCAACCTGCTGCAGGCGTACCCGAACGTGAAGGCCATCTTCGCGGAGAACGACGAGATGGCCCTCGGCGCCATCGAGGCGCTTGGTGCCCGCGCGGGCCAGGACGTGAAGGTCATTGGTTTCGACGGCACCATCGACGGGCTCAAGGCAGTCACCGACGGCCGCATGCACGCCACCATCGCTCAGCAGCCGGGTGAGCTCGGCGCCCGGGCGGTTGAGGAGGCAGCGAAGCTGCTTCGCGACGAAGACGCCACCGCCATCGTCCCGGTCGACGTTGTCACCGTGACCAAGGAAAACGTAGGCGACTTCGAGTAATGCGCAAGACAGGCATTCTCAACGCCCAACTGGCCCGCGCGATCAACGGCCTCGGCCACACCGACACCTTCGCTGTAGCGGACTGCGGCCTGCCCATCCCCGCCGGGGTAGAGGTCGTGGACCTCGCGCTGGTCTTCGGCGTGCCCCGCTTTGCCGATGTCGTCGAAGCGATTCTGGATGAGGTTGTGGTGGAAGGTGCGGTCGTCGCTACGCAAGCGCCCGATGAGGTCGCTTTACTTTGCGACGACCCCACCCGCGTCGACCACGAACACCTCAAACAGGCCCTTGCGGACTGCAAGTTCGTGGTCCGCACCGGTGAGACAACCCCGTACGCCAACATCATCTTCCGCAGCGGGGTGCCGTTCTAACCCGGTGGATGTGTGGCGGTTCTGCTCACGCGCTCTAGAGGCGTATGCTTTAGACCGCGAATGAGTCGGCCGGGCGGCCGCGGCGGCGCGAACCACCTCAGTATTGGGGCAGGCGCACGTCGAGGAAAGTCCGGACTCCACAGGGCACGGTGGTTGCTAACAGCAACCCGGAGCGATCCGCGGGAAAGTGCAACAGAGAGTAGACCGCCCCGCCTTGTGCGGGGTAAGGGTGAAAGGGTGCGGTAAGAGCGCACCGGCATGCGTGGCAACACGTGTGGCCAGGTAAACCCCACCGGGAGCAAGGCAAGAACCCCTGCGCGTGCGCAGAGGTCGTCGGATGTGATGAGGCTGCCCGCCCAGTCCGAAGGTAGCTGCTTGAGGCGCCCAGCGATGGGTGACCCAGATGGATGGTCGCCACCCCGCTTGCGGGGGACAGAATCCGGCTCATAGGCCGACTCATTCGCCCACTTCGTGGCACGATGGCGTTTTATGAAGCTCTACGCCGCACCCCTGAACTTCCGCGCAATTGCGCACGAATTCGACGTGCCCACCGACTTTGCGCCATCGTTGCACGCAGAGGCCTCGGAGTTGGTGGACCGTTTCGCAGATGTGCGTATCGACGCCCGCGATATCCCCGTTGTCACCATCGACCCGGCCGGCTCTAAAGATTTGGACCAGGCCGTGTTCGTGGAGCAGCGTGCCGGTGGCGGGTGCCGGGTGCGGTATGCGATTGCGGACGTGGCGGCGTTCGTCGAGAGTGACTCCGGCGTGCATGAGGAGTCGTTGCAGCGCGGCCAGACGATCTACCTGCCCGACGAGCCGGCACGCCTGCACCCGGAGGAAGTCTCCGAAGGGTCGGCGTCGCTGCTGCCGGACGTGGATAGGCCCGCCGTGCTGTGGACCTTCGACCTGGACGGGGAAGGGGAGGTCGACTCGGCCCACGTCGAGCGCGCACTCGTCCACTCGGTGGCGCGTTTGGACTACGAGGGCGTGCACGCCTCCCTGGAGGATGGCTCCATACACCCCTCGATTGCACTGTTGCCGGAGGTTGGCCGGTTGCGTCAGCAGTCGTCGCTACGCAGGCACGCGATCAACCTGCGTGTGCCGTCCGTGCGCGTGGCCCGCGACGGAGATGCCTACGAACTCGCCATTGAGCCGCGCCACCCGATCATGGACTACAACTCGGAGATCTCCCTGCTCACCGGCATGGTTGCAGGCCAGATGATGGTGGACGCCGGCGTGGGGTTCCTGCGTACCCTCCAGCCGGCGTCAGCGGAAAGCGAGGCCGAGTTCCGCCGCGAGGCCCGCAACCTGGGCTTCGACGTCACCGGCGACATTGGCGAGTTCTTGGCCGGCGTGGACGCGGACACCCCGCACGGCATGGCCGTCATGCGCGAAGCTCAGAAACTCCTGCGCGGCTCCGGCTACGTCGACCTGTCCAAGGACGCTCCCGAGGTCCACGCCGGGATCGGTGGCTACTACGCCCACGTTACGGCGCCGCTGCGCAGGCTTATCGACCGCTTCGCCACCGAAGTCTGCCTCGCCATCTGCGCCGGCACACCCGTGCCGAAGTGGGTCACCCGCGACGCCGCACGCATGCTGAAAACCATGGGACGCTCCTCCCAGTTGGCCAACACCGTGGAGAAAGCCTGCCTGCATCTGACCGAAGCGACGGTGCTCGAGCCGTGGGTAGGCCACAACTTCGACGGTGTGACGCTGAAGTCCGGCGAGGAGCAGTCCCGCGTGTTCATCGTCGACCCGCCGGTGCTCGCACCTTCCGCCGGCGCGCCCGAGGAAGGCGTATCCACGAAGTTCTCACTCGTGCACGCCGACATCGACGCCCGCGAGGTCGGCTTCGCCTGGCCCGCGGACTAGCGCTGCGGGCTCAAGGCGGGTGGCTTTAGTCCTCGAGGCGGGCGACCTCACCCGGAGTGATCTCGACGACCTGGAGATCCTTCGCCATTGCGGCGGCGAACTCGTCGGCGGCTTGCACCGGCACGAACGCAATCACCGCGTCGGAGGTGCCCGTGGCGGCTGGGCGGGCGGCGACGGCACCACGCTCGCGCGCCAGGGCGACCAGCGCGTCCGGGGTGGTCAGGTCGTGGGCCTCGGACGGTGAGTTCAGCAGCGTGAACAGCTCGTTGGCGCGCCGGGAGCGCAGCGCCTTGGCGGCGGCGAGGGAGCGAAGCGTTTCGGTTTCGCAGAACTGCACCCACTGGCGGGCGACGTCGGGATCGGGTGCGGTCTCGTCACCAACGGAGCGGCGTGCCTCGACCCACTGGACGACGCGGTTGGTGGCGTCGGGCAGTTGGCGAAGGGATTCGACGCCGAAGTTGGAGCAGGCGGCGTCGATAAACTCGCGGCGGTTCGCAATCGCCTTAGTCTGCACGTCGTACGGCTTGCCCAATTCCTTGGCCAGGGAGAACACGCGCACGCCGTGGCGGGCGGGGTGGGGCGCTTCGGTCAGTGACCCGTCGGCGTAGTCGAGAACACTTACGCCTGTGCCACCGCCACGCAGGGCCACGGAGTGGCGAGCGCGCAGCACCGCCAGCGATGAGTAGGTGGCTACGGCGTGCGAGCAGATCTCCGCGAGCCGGGTGCGGAAGGGTGCGGTATCGATGTCGCCGTGACCGCCCGCCAACGCCAGCGCGATCGCGGCGTCCGCGGCGTACAGCGAACCGAGGCCGGCACCGAGCGGCACGTCGGACTCGACGGTGATGTCCAGGCCTGCAGTGTCGCGGGAGAGCACCTGGCGCTGGATCAGTGACTGCACCAGCCCGGTCCAGCGGCGCGCGAGCGGGTCCTGAATTTCGTCCTCGTGCAGCGCGGCCAGGGTTGTTTCGGCGGTGAACTCGCCGAAGGGGCCGTGGGCGGTCAGGGCGATGGTGTCGTCGTCACGCGGGCTCGCTGCAGCAGCTGCACGTAGCGACGACGTCCCAGCCAACGTCACACCACCAAAGTGGTCAACGTTTTCGCCGATGAGCACCCACGTCGCCGGTGCGGACGCCACATGTCCGTCGCCAGAGTGAGCTGCGCGGACGCGCTGGGCGGGGGAAGTTTTGGGGGTTTGAAATGCTGCCATTACACGCTCCTTAACGGCCACCACACTACCAACCGTCTCGGTAGGGTAGGGGCGGTAAAAGCAACGAACATAAAGGAGCAGATCATGGCCGACGAGCAGTACTACTACAACCCGTCCACCGGCGAGGTCACCCAGGGCAAGGAAGCATCCTGGGATAACCGCATGGGCCCGTACGCCTCGCGCGAGGAGGCCGAGAACGCGCTGGCGATCGCGGCGCAGCGCAACAAGGCTGCAGACGCCGCCGACGAAGCCGACGACGACTGGGGCGAGGCTGCCTCCTGGGAGAAGTAATCCCCGCCGGGCCGTGTCTTACGGCTTGATCTTCTTAAACGCCTTGCGCACTTCGCGCACGGTGTCGTCGTAATCGCGAAGCGACGCCTCGCCGCGGTCGAGTTCGCGCTGGTAGAGCATGCCGTAGGAGAAGGTGTCCTCGCCGCGCTCGCGGGCCTCGTTAGCGAGCCGCTCGATGCGCTCGCGTGAGGTCACCGCGTCCTGGAAGTCACCCAACTGGCTTTGCAGCGCCTTGCATGCCTTAGCCAAACGCCCTGCCTTCAGGCCTGCTTCCTGTGCTGCGACGGCGGAGTAGCGCAACTTCTTGGCAGCCTTGCGCACGTCGTGGACGTAATCCTCGCGCTCGTGCAGCGGCAAGGTGGTGTCGTCGTAGTATTCGGCGACCTGCTTGTGGCGCTTCTTCAACTTCTTGTAGCCGCGCTTGAGGTGGTCGTAAAGGACCTCCTTGGATTGCTTCTTCTCCGACTTGGCGCCGTCATCATCCCCAGCGCCGTCACCAACCGCCACTGGCGGCTCCGCCAGCAGGGCATCTACGGCATCCAGCAGCGACATGAACCGCTCGGAGTCCAGCATCTCCACAATGTCGGCGTGGGCGGCCTCGTAGTCGCGGCGCATGTCGTGTTCGATGTGGGTGCGCGCGGTGTCGTCGATAAGCCCAGACTCGTCCGAATCCAGCAGTGCGAGGAAGCGCTCCTCCACAACCTCCGCATCGCGCGCGACACCGAGCACGCCGGCGGAATACTTCAGTTCGTCCTCCAGCGTCGCAAGCGCTTCGCCTTCGAGGATGCCCTCGAACGTCTCCAGCAGGGAGCGCATCTCGCGGGTGGCCACGCGCAGTTGGTGGACGGAATCGAATTCATCGGCGCGCACGCGCGGTTCCCAACCGACGATCGCATCGCGCTGTTTGCGTAGCGACGACACCACCGCCGCCGCCGGCGTCCCCTCCTCAACTTCGCCTTGGACGTGTGGGGGCAGGGGAGCGGACTTGATCGAATCACCAAGCGCGGTGGCCAACTTCGACGGCGAGGAGGACTTGCGCGCGCCCGCGGAGATCAGGAAAGACCCTGCCTGGGTAATCAGGTCATCGCCCGCCTCGGTGTCCGCAAGGGCGTCGGCGAGTTCGAGCTCCCATTCGCGCCAGTTCGTGCGCTCACCACCTGGAAGCAGCGACCAGGCGGTGACGTGGTCGTCGCAAAACTCCGCAACAGGGCCGCCCTCGCCTGCAAGCGTGATCTCTACGCGGCGGTTATCCACCTGGGCGATCGGCTCGAGCGGTTCCGTGCGCACAATGGCGCGAACTTCCGAAAGGAGGGTGTCGGGCACGGTCGTGGGGTCGTCGAGAGGCATGCGCACCTCCTTGCGGCCACCCTCCTGCGGCAACTTGATGTGCCAGCCGTCATCCGAACCGCCGGTGCGGCGACGCAGCGTGATCTTGGAACGCGTCAGGCGTAGATCCGCAGTGTCGTAGTAGACCGCGGACAGGTTGTGCTCCTGCGTGGACTCAATCGACGTCACCCCCGGCAGTTGGATGAGATCTGGAATGCCGGTGTCCTCGTCCACCGCCAACTTGATCTCCACCTCAAGGAAGTTCTGGGGTGTCTGTTCAGCCTGTTCGGACATGATGTGTGTGCTCTCCTCACCGACGCGGGTTCGACATGTGATCGACGCAGTTTCAGCGCATGTAATGCCTCCGAGTCTAGCGCGCACGCCGATTTGCGCTTGGCCCGTTTTCGAATCGCGGCGCCCGCTACAGTTATGTGCCATGAGCGCCCAAACCGACAACGTGCTGCGACTCGTCGAGCAGCAAGACATTGCATTTATCCGCCTGTGGTTCACCGACATTTTCGGCTCGCTGAAAACGGTGATGATGTCGCCTGCGGAACTCGAGAGCGCCTTCGAAGAGGGCGTGGGGTTTGACGGATCCTCGATCGAGGGCTTCTCTCGCGTCTCCGAGTCGGACACACTGCTGCGCCCGGACCCGTCGACGTACCAGCCGTTGCCGTTCGATGAGGACTCTGGTCTGCAGACCGCGCGCATGTTTTGCGACATCACCATGCCCGACGGCGGCCCGCTGTTCGCGGATCCGCGCCAGGTACTACGCCGCCAGATGAATAACGCCCGCGACATGGGATTCGAGTTTTTGGCTAGCCCCGAAATCGAGTTCTACGTGGTCAAACCCGGCGAGGGCGACCAGCCACCAACACCAGCGGACAAAGGCGGCTACTTCGACCAAGCCAAACGCAACGAGGCGCCGCGCCTGCGACGCATGGCGGTGTCCGCACTCGAGTACATGGGCATTGTCACCGAGTTCTCCCACCACGAGGGTTCGCCGGGGCAGCAGGAGATCGACCTGCGCCACACCGACGCGCTCACCATGGCCGACAACATCCTGACCTTCCGCTATCTGGTCAAGACCGTCGCGGAGATTAACGGCGTGCACGCCACGTTCATGCCCAAGCCGTTCGCGGACCTTGAAGGCTCGGCGATGCACACGCACTTCTCCCTGTTCGAAGGCGACACCAACGCGTTCCACGATCCAGACGACGAAATCAGCCTCTCCAAAACCGGCCGCCAGTTCATCGCCGGCATTATCGAGCACGCCAGCGAAATCTCCGCGGTGACTAACCAGTGGGTGAATTCGTACAAGCGCCTCCAGTTCGGCTCCGAAGCGCCCACCGCCGCGACCTGGGGCATTTCGAACCGTTCCGCGATGGTGCGCGTGCCCACCTACCGTCTGCACAAGGCGGAATCGCGCCGGGCGGAGGTGCGCTCGCTGGATTCGGCCTGCAACCCATACCTGGCATACGCGGCCATCCTCGCCGCTGGCCTGAAGGGGATCGAGGAGGGCTACGAGCTCGACGAGCCGGCACGCGACGACGTGTTCGCCCTGACCCGCCGGGAGCGCCGCGCGATGGGCTACCGGGACCTGCCGACCTCTCTCGATCAGGCGCTGCGCCACCTGGAGCGCTCCGAGTTCATGGCGGAAGTGCTTGGGGAGCAGGTCTTCGAATTCTTCCTACGTGCAAAATGGCAGGAGTGGCACGAGTACACCTCGAAGATCACCCCGTGGGAGATCGAAACGGGGATTGATTTGTAGTGAAGCCCGCGAAACTTGGCCTGACCAGCCCGCGCGCCGCCGAGGATTTAGCCGAGCTCGGTTTTGACACCGAGGAGCTCGGCTACACGTTGGCGGGTTCCGCAGATCCGGATCTGGCGCTGAACAACGCCTACCGCCTGCACGGGGCGCTGGATTCGTGGGACGAGCTGCTTGCCGAACTGCGCGTGAACTCGATCTTCCGCACGCGCTTCTTCGCCCTGCTCGGTGGCTCGACCGCGTTGTCGGATCACCTCATTGCCAATCCTGAGCAGTGGCGTTTGCTTTGCGACGACCTCCCGTCCCGCCCCGACATGTTCCGCACCATGCTCGGCGCGGTTGGCGTGGATGCGGACGGGCCGGGCCTGTATAGGGCTGAGGTGGGTGAGGTTGGCGTCGCAAAGCAAAAGCTCCGCACCGCGCATCGCAACCTGGTGATGCGCGTTGCAGCCGCAGACCTCGCTGGCACCTTCGCCGCGGTGAAGGGCTTCGGCGAGGGCGAGCCGATGACGTACGCCTACACCACGGACCGGCTCACGAACCTGGCGGACGCGGCGCTGACGGCTGCGCTTGCGGTCGCGGTGCGGGAAGTCTACGGCGACGAGGACATCGACGCTGACCTGGCCGTGATCGCCATGGGCAAGTGCGGCGCGTGGGAGCTGAACTACATCTCGGATGTGGACGTCGTGTTCGTCGCCGAGCCTGTGACCACCAAGATCACGCGCGTGGCCAGCGAGATGATGCGCATCGGCTCCGCCTGCTTCTTCGAAGTGGACGCGAACCTGCGGCCCGAAGGGGCAGCCGGAGCCCTGGTGCGCACGCTTGATTCGCACGTGGCGTACTACAAAAAGTGGGCGCAGACCTGGGAGTTCCAGGCACTGCTCAAGGCCCGTCCGATGACCGGATCGATGGATCTGGGCCAGGCGTATTCGGACGCGTTGTCGCCGCTGGTGTGGGAGGCGTCCCAGCGCGACTCCTTCGTCGAAGACGTCCAAGCCATGCGCCGCCGCGTGCTGGAGAACGTGCCCGCGGACGTGCGCGACCGCGAACTCAAACTCGGCCCCGGTGGGCTTCGCGACGTCGAGTTCGCCGTGCAACTGCTCCAACTCGTGCACGGGCGTATCGACGACACCCTGCGCGCCCGCAACACCCTCGAAGCCCTCGCCGACCTGGCCAAGGGCGGGTACGTGGGCCGCGAGGACGCCAAAGTGCTCACCGATGCCTACGAGTTTTTACGCCTGCTCGAGCACCGTCTCCAACTGCAGCGGTTCAAGCGCACCCACCAACTGCCAGATGCCGATGACGAGAAGCGTAACCGGTGGCTCGCCCGCGCCGCAGGCTTCTCAGCCGGGCCACGCGGTACCGCCCCTGAGGCGATGAACCGGCATCTCAAGGCCATCCGCCACGAGGTGGCCACGCTGCACGAGCGTCTCTTCTACCGCCCGCTGCTGGACGCCGTGGTGGACCTCACCGTCGGTGAAGCAACACTTTCCGCCGCCGGTGTGAAGGACCAGTTGGCAGCCCTGGGCTACCGCCACCCGGCGCGCGCGTTTGACCACCTGACCGCGCTGATCAAGGGCACCTCCCGCAAGGCGAAACTGCAGGAGATCCTGCTGCCCACACTCATGCACTGGCTGGCCGACACCGCCGATCCCGACCAGGGCCTACTCAACTACCGCAAACTCTCCGAGGCAGCGGTGGATCGCAGTTGGTTCTTGCGCATGCTTCGCGACGAAGGCGTGGCCTCCCAACGTCTCATGCACATCCTTGGCACCTCCCCGTACACCTCCGACCTGATCATTTCCGCACCTGACGTGGTGAAACTGCTTGGGGATGGCTCCGCAGGACCGCGCCTGCTTGAGGTGGCTCCGGATCAGGTGCATAAGGCGATCATTGCCTCGGCGAAGCGCCACCAAGCCGACCCGGAGAAAGCGGTGTCGGTGGCGCGTTCCCTGCGCCGTGCCGAGTTGGCCCGCATCGCCGCCGCTGACCTGCTGGGGCTGATGGAAGTGCGCCAGGTCTGTCTGGAACTGACGTATGTGTGGGACGCGGTCCTTGAGGCCGCGCTGCAGGCAGAGGTGTATTCGACCACTGCCGCCGCTGGTCTCGACGAGGCCCCCGCACGAATCGCAGTGATCGGGATGGGCCGGCTTGGCGGCGCCGAGTTGGGCTACGGCTCTGACGCCGACGTCATGGTGGTCACCGAACCAGCAGACGGCGTCGACGAAACAGAAGCCATCGCTTGGGCCACGAAGGTGCTCGACCAGATCCGTACCCGCCTGTCCAAACCATCCGGCGACCCGCCGCTGGAGGTGGACCTGGGTCTGCGCCCCGAGGGTCGCTCCGGACCGGTGACGCGCACCATTGCCTCCTACGTGCGTTACTACCGCGAGTGGGGCGAAGTCTGGGAGCGCCAAGCACTCCTTCGCGCCAACGTCGTCGCCGGCGACCGCGAGGTAGGGGAGCGCTTCCTTTCGGCCATCGCCGAGTTCCGCTACCCCGAGGCCGGCGCAACACCTGCCGATATTCGCGAGATCCGCCGCATCAAAGCCCGCGTGGATAACGAGCGCCTGCCCCGTGGCGCCGACCGGGCCACCCACACCAAACTTGGCCGCGGCGCGCTTGCCGATGTGGAGTGGACCGTCCAACTGATCACCATGGCGCACGCGCATCGTCATCACGAACTGCGCACCCCGTCCACACTCGACGCACTGGACTTCCTCGTGGAGCTCGACGACCCCGAGGTGCTTTCCGCCGACAAGGCGCGAACCCTGCGCACCGCGTGGCTCACCGCGACCCGCGCCCGCAACGCTATTGTGCTCGTCTCCGGCAAGCGTGAGGACCAGCTCCCCGCACCGGGCCCGCAACTGGCTCAGGTCGCTGGCTCTGCCGGATACGACCCCGACGACCAGCAAGAGTTCCTCGAGGACTACCTGCGTATCACCCGGCGCGCCCACCGCGTGGTTGAGGAAGTGTTCTGGGGCGAAAAGCAGTCCCTGGAATTCGACTAGGCGCGGCGGTTGCGGAATCAATAAGCTCTGTGGGCATGGCAGTGAACATGACTATCGACCTTGACAACGCAACCTTCGCCGACCTCGTCGCACTCGTCGACGCCGCCCGCGTCGCCGGCATCGACCCATCCGCAAAGCTCGAACTCGACGACACGACGCTTAACGTCACCGTCGAGCCGAGCCCGCGCCGGGCATCCACACCGGAGCAGCCGAAGGAGCGCTCGGTGGCACCGCTTGGCGACGCCGCAATCCGCTCCGTCGTGGACATCCTCACCGGCCGCCAGGAGCCCCCGCGCCACTAGCACCCCGGCACCGCCGCAGCACCCCGCCGGTGCGCGCTCACGCGCCACCGCCCCCGGCGCCCCGGCACCGCTAACGCGCCACCGCCCCCCCAACGTTCATGTGCAGGGCTCGATATGCGTAAGTCCTGGTCACGGCTTTGGAGATACCTTTCGGGCCGTTTTCCCAATTTTGCGCTGACCTGCAGTTACGCATATCGAGCCCTGCATATGAACGAATCGAGGCCCCACGACCGCACCAAAGTGCGGCTTTCCGGGCCTGCCGACGCTGAACGTAAATGCCCATTCCGACCAAGGGCATACACCGATCACGTAGACTGCCCGGCGTGGACTTCATTTCGACGCGCGACGCAACTGCCCAGGCCCGTTCCTTCACTGACATCCTGCTCACCGGCTTAAGTCCGGACGGCGGGCTGTTTATGCCGGCGGTGTACCCGACACTTTCGCCGGCGCTTCTCGACGAGTGGCGCACCCTTTTGGCCAACGACGGCTACGCCGCACTTGCCGCAGAGGTGTTGAAGCTGTTCGTCGATGACATCCCGGCGGAGGACCTCGAGGCGATTGCCAAGCGTGCGTACCGCACCCCGGTGTTCGCGGACGAGGAGATCGTGCCGGTTACGCGTCTGAACGACGGCCTGCACATCGCGCACCTCTCCGAAGGTCCGACCGCTGCGTTTAAGGACATGGCGATGCAGCTGCTCGGCGAGCTCTTCGAGTACGAACTCGGGCGCCGCGGCGAGGAGATCAATATTCTGGGCGCGACCTCGGGCGATACCGGCTCGTCGGCCGAGTACGCCATGCGTGGCCGCGACAACATCCGCGTGTTCATGCTCACCCCGGCCGGGCGTATGACCCCGTTCCAGCAGGCCCAGATGTTCGGCCTGGACGACCCGAACATTTTCAACATCGCGCTCGACGGCGTTTTCGATGATTGCCAGGACGTGGTCAAGGAAGTCAGCGCGGACGCGGAGTTTAAGTCGAAGTACTCGATCGGCGCGGTCAACTCCATTAACTTCGCGCGTTTGCTTGCGCAGGTGGTGTACTACATCGCCACATACCTTAAGACGACGAAGACGAACGAGGAGCAGGTTTCGATCTGCGTGCCTACCGGTAACTTTGGCAACGTGTGCGCAGGCCATATTGCGAAGCAGATGGGGCTGCCGCTTGATCGCCTGATCGTGGCGACGAACGAGAACAACGTCCTGCACGAGTTCTTCACCACCGGTGATTACCGCCCGCGTTCCGCAGCCGACACGTACGCCACCTCGTCGCCGTCGATGGATATTTCCAAGGCGTCGAACTTTGAGCGCATGATCTTCGACGCGCTGGACCGCGACGCGGACACCACCCGCGAGCTCTTCGGCACCAAGGTCAAAGAGGGCGGCTTCGCGCTGGACACCGATACGCTTGAGCGCATCACCGACAAGTACGGTTTCGGCTCGGGCACCTCGACGCATGCGGACCGCATTGCCACGATCAAGCGCATCAAGGACGAGTACGGCGTGGTTATTGACCCGCACACCGCCGACGGCGTGTTCGTGGCGCAGCAGCTGGCAGACAGCGTAGAAACTCCCATTGTTGTGCTGGAGACTGCGCTGCCGGTGAAATTCGCGGATACCATTGTGGAGGCAATTGGCGAGCTTCCGGAGGTGCCGGAGCGCTTCGCCGCGATTATGGACGCCGAGCGCCACGTTGTGGATCTGCCGAATGACGCCGAGCAGGTCAAGGCATTCATCGCCGACGCAATCGAGCGCACGGACGTCTAGGAAAGGATCCCCACCGATGGCACAAGAGCAGTTCGCAGGTCCTGAGCAGTACACGGAGTTCGATCCGGAGAAGTTCCTGCGCGACATCAAGATTCAGGCCGAGGAAGCCGCCAAGGGTGACAAGTTTTTTCTTGACGACGACACCGACGCCGAAGACTCCGACGCCGACAAGTAAGGCTCGCGCTTGACCTTCCCTGAACATCAGGCAGGCGGCGACAACCTGGCGTGGCGCTACCAGCCGGAGGATGGCCAGCAGTGGCAGTTCCCGGACATGCCCGGCGTGCCCGGCATGCCTGCGCAGCCTGCTCTGTCTGCGCCGCCCACTCAGCGGCGTACGGGTTTGCGGACCGGTGGGTGGATTACGGTGATCGTCGCAACGCTTGCTGCTGTTGCGATGGTGGTGTGGCTCGGGCTGACCACGAGCCAATTCCCAACTCCCACGGTGGAGGAGCGCCACGCGCTTGAGCGTGTGCAAACGCCGGATGAGGCTCCGCCTGCACCGGTGGAGGAGAGCAATGTGCTCGTGCCTGCGTTCGCGCCGTGGGCGCCGGGTACGCGCATTCAGTCCACGGACCATTACCCGGAGCCGGGTGAGCACTTCACCGCGCAGTCGTGCACTGCAGCGTTCTCGTTTACTGGCGCTGACGGCCGAGCCTATGCCGTGACTGCGGGCCACTGCGGGCGTGCGGGTGACCTTGTGTGGCCGACGAATGCGGAGACCGCCTTCGACTACGCGCACGAGGTGGGCAAGTTCATCTATTCCGGCATGTACGGCGACGCGAATGAGGAAACGAGAGGTATCGATGTTGGCATCATCGAGATCACCGATGCCGAGCGGTTCATGGATGTCGTCGGTGCTCCGATCGCAACCGGTATCGCCAAGGACCTGCACGATCTCGACCGCGTGTGCAAAACCGGCGCGACCACCGGCTATACCTGCGGCAAGTTTGAGGCGACCCAGCGTGTGCAGATCGTGAACCTTGACGACGACGCCGAGGCCCAAACCCACGGCGACATCGCCTCCGTCTGCGCCGCTTCGGGCGACTCGGGCGGGCCGGTGTTCACCGAGATCAACGGCCGAGCGACGGTCATCGGAGTGGTCTCAGGAACCGAGGCTGGCCGTGCAGGGGAGGAGTGTTTCGAAGGCATGGAGGATCCGCTGCTGATGAGCTACTCCAACATCAACCAGGTGATGGCCGTGATCAACCACGTCGTGCCTGACGCGGATCTCGTGCCCCAGCGCTGGTAATGAGCGCTGGTAGTTAGCGCTCGAGGCCCCACTTCTCGTTGAACGCCTCACCGGCGGGGAACGTCTTGGTGGACCTGCCGTCCTTCTTGTCGTTGTCCACCACGATGACCTCGTCGTCATAGTAGCCGAAGAACGCGATGCGGTCGATCTCGTCGGGGCGGTCGAGTTGCTTCCACTGCCGCTCGAGTTGCTTCGCGTCGTAGCCGGTTGCTTCCGCGTCGGTCCAGATCAGTCTGATTTCGTGGAAGTTGTTCTGGGCGGGGTAGACGGCGAAGGACGCGGAGTCAGCGCCTTGGGCTACGGCGAAATCGAAGGTGTTTTGGATGGTGGTGGCGGGTATCGTCGCAAAGCAAAAGCCCCAGAAGTTCACCCGCATGCCGTCTGTGGTGGTCAGCTCGAGCGTGTCTAGGCAGTTCTGCTCGAGCAGGCGTGAGACGTGGCCGGCGAACTCGGTGGAATCGCTCATGACGTACTCGGCGAGATCGCCACGCGCCATCACACCAGTGTTGGTTTTGCCCACCTGCAGGTTCTGGATCAGGTGGGGGCGCACACTCGCCGCCACATTGGCAGGATCGGCCGGGGCCGGGTTAAACGGGCGCACCGGTTGTGGCAGGGACACCTCGGTGCTTTCCGCGTCTGCGGTGTATCGCAGCCCGAACACGGCCCCCACCACCGCGGCGACGACGAGTGCGCCGTAGACCGTGACAAACACCGGCGTGGGCACGCGCTGCAGGAAGGTGCGCGTGGGCTGTTCGGGTTCGGTCACGGAAGTGCTCATATCGGAAAGGATTGTACACTCGCACCCATGCCTATCCCGGAGTTCATTGTGGAAACCCGTAAAAAGATCGGCACCGACCTGATGTGGGTGCCCAGCGTGTGCGCGGTGGTGTTGCGCGATTCAGCGGACACCTCCGACTGGGCGGTGCCGGACGTGCTGCTCGTGCGCCGCGCCGACAATGGGAACTGGACCCCGGTGACCGGCATCGCGGACCCGGGCGAGGAGCCTCACATGGCCGCGGTGCGCGAAGTGCTCGAGGAGACCGGTGTGGAAGTCGAGCCGGCGGCAATCCTCGGCGTTGGCGTGGTTGGCCCGGTCACGCACGACAACGGGGATAAGGCGACGTACATGTCGGTGCAGATTCGTTGCGAGGCTACAGACCCCACCGCCGTGCCCATCGTCGGTGACGACGAGTCGGTCGAGGTCGGCTGGTTCCCGATTTCCAACATGCCGGTGACCGACCCGAAGTGGCGCCTGACCATCGCTGATGCCGCAGCGCAGCGCCGCCACCCAGGCAGCTTTACCCCGCGCATGGGGCTGAAGAAGCGGTGAGATTCGGCGTCGACGTCTCCGAATACCAACGAGGCTTCGACTTCACCGGCTTCGACTTCGCCATCATCCGCACCACGGACGGCACCTACCGCGACCCGTGTTTTGAGCAATTGCTTCTCGACGCCACCGCCGCCGGCTGCGACACCTCCACCTACCACTTTCTCCGCTCCCCCTCAGAGGGCACGACGATCGAGCAGCAGGTGGAGGTGGCGTGTGAGGTGCTCGTCGATACGCAATTGCCCATGTGGCTCGACGTGGAGTCACCCGCGGGGCTTACGCTCGACGACGTCCACGCCGCCGCCGAGTATTTCACCGAAGCAGGCGTGGAAATTGCCGGGGTTTACACCATCGCCTGGTACTGGCGCCGGCACATGGGGCTGGCCAGCCCTGCACAGTTTGGGGAACTGTGGCTCGCGCACTGGGGCGACAACACCGTGACGGACCCGGCGCAGTTGGGGAAGTGGCCGCGCCCGCTCGGGTTCCCGGAACCCGCGGTGTGGCAGTTCACCTCCCGCGGGCGCGTTGGCGGGATCGAGGTCGACCTCAACGTGGCGCGCTAGGCCGCCATCTGGGGCGCAGCCTTCGAGGTCTGGGGCGTCTGCGTCGACTGCGAGTTGTTGTCCCGGCGACCTTCGATAACCCAACTGATGAACCTGCTCGAGCACACCGTCCAGTGTGCGAGCAGCAGGAACGGAATTGCCAAGGCAACGGCGTCCAGCCACTGCGATCCGTTGACCAAGGCAACTTGGTGGCCGCCCATGCTCACCGTGCCCGGCGGGAAGGTGCACGACCACCAGGCGGGGGAGTACTGCGTCCAGCGTGCAACGTTGGGGTAGAAGGTGACCATGGCGTAGATGGCCAGCGGGATGGACAGCATAAGCGCCACGTAGCCGTAGTGGACCGAGAAGTAGCCGGGGTAGAGGATCTGCAACGCGGTAGTGGATTGGCCGATCACGCCGAGCGGCACCCATGCGGTCGCAGAGTTCGGGCCCGACAGATCAACCTCACCGTGCCAGGCAGCCCAGTAGACGCGCATGAACACCGGCACTGCGGTCAGCAGTGACATGAAGAAAAACACTGTGCCCATGACGTGGTAGATCTGCCCGTAGTCGCGGGCCAGCCAGCCGGCCACAGACGCGGAGATCATCGGGCCGACAAGCGGCAGCCCCCACGTAAACCGTGGTTTTCCTTCGAATCGCGTGAGTTGGATCGCCCAGGTCAAGGTGGTGACGGGCGCGCCGATCCAAAAGCCGACCAGGCGGTACACCGGCACATCCGTCAACCCAGACAGTGCGGCGCCGAGCGCGAGGATTCCGATGAAGAACATCGACCATTCCGCCATTGAGGTGCGTTTGAAGCTCGGCTGGCGGTATGTGACAAAGCCAACCACTAATACAACGAGGATTGCGGAGGCGATCGCTGCGAAGATGCTCGCGCCAAGCATCATGTTCTTTTCGACGAGCAGTCGCGACACGATCGACGTACCCATGAGGCTGCCGCCCCATGCGGGGCCGGCCGGAGGAAGTTGGCGGAGCTTGTTCATCACCCCATGTATGGTAATCCCTTTTGTTGTACCTGGCCATTCGGCAGTTCGGGATACTCATCCTCTGGCACGCGCAGGATGTCGGCGACAACGTGGTCTCGCAGGTATTCGCGCAGGTAGGGTAGTGAGAAATCGGCTGTTCCGCGCTCGTTGGTGATCATATCGGCTTCGTACAGGCGACGCCGGTAGTTATATGCCTGCTGATCGCTGACTTCGAGACGGCGAGCGATATCCGTGATCTTCGATGGACCCTCGTCAAGTGACATTGCGGCGAGAAACCTGCGGTCTTCAGATGAAAGGTCATTCAGCGCAGGTTCGTGCACAAGTTGGCCAAGCTTTTTGCGCGCCCGCGTTATCGCTTTCTCTGTGGCTTCTCTGCCGATTGCGGTGCTGCCTTCGAAGCGCCACGCAAAATTGCCGATGAGTTGAATCATGAACGGGTATCCGCCGGTAGCGTGTACTGCCTCATTCAACGCATCCTGATCCCAGCAGTATCCAGCCTTCACTACCGGAACTTCGAGGCCTGCACGTACCTCAGTATCCGTCAGCCGTCCAAGGTCCACCCGGTTTGCTCGCCGGAGGAACGTGATTGGGTTTCGTCCTTCGTCGCTGGCAAGAAGGGGGCGAATTGAACTGGGGATGCCCGCTAAGACAACTGCAATGTTGCGATTCTCGCGGACCAAATGCTGGATGGCGGTCGCAAACTCAACAATCTCTTCGTGGTGGACGTGATGGAGTTCGTCCACCGTTACGAGCAGACCACCCGACGACTTATTGAATTGCTGCAAGTCTGCAAGTTGGTCCAAAACAGCAGTGAGCATCGCGCGCAAGGAGGCGGGGCCAGCCGCATCGGACACTTCACGCTTAAGGCGTAGGGTACTTGGGCCAATCTGCCACGAAGTCTTCGTGGACTGATCTTTGTGGAGAAAACCCGCCAATTGCTCTTTAAGGCTGGAAACAAAACCCTCGGTTGCGGTTTCGGAAAAAGCTTTCCAACCCGCGTGAGCGGCAACATCTTCCAGCTCGTTCAAAAGTGCAGTTTTGCCGATCCCTCGGGCGCCGACGAGCAGAGAAATGCGCTCGTGGGCGCCGGGGCCTTCCTCGATGGCAAGGCTAAAATCTTCGATAACTTCATCGCGGCCAACAAGCAACGGGGGACTGCTCCCCAGTGAAGCGCGAAAAGGGTTGAGTGCGGGATCCATGAAACGAACTCTACCGATGTTATGTGAAGTTATGTGGTTTGTGTGGAGTTGTGTACTTTGTGTGGAGTTGTGTGGTTTGGGTGTTTTCCCACGTCAAACGGATACGATCCAAATCGCTACCGCCACTCTGGACACTAAAGTGCAGCGGCGCCGAAGAGCGAACCCACCGCAAAAGTCATCGCTAGGCCGAGTGTTCCACCGACGACGATGCGCAGAACCGGGCGGAGCACCGGGGAATCGCCAAGCTTTGCCGACAGTGCGCCGGTGAGTGCAAGCGCAACGAGCGTCACAGCGAAGATCGACACAATGCGGACGGACTCCGGCGCCAGTATCGCGGTCACAAATGGCAGCACCGCACCCAAGATGAACGACAGGAACGACGCGATACCGGCTGACCATGGATTGACCTGCTGGTGCTTCGCAAAGCCCATGGAGCGCTCCGAGTCGCGTTGCGACGACACCGAGACGTATTCGCCAAGCGCCATCGACACAGCACCACCAACGACGGCGGCCAAACCGGACATGGCAATCGTCGTCTGGTTCGCGGTCGCGCCCGCTACCCCCACGACGACAGCCGCCGTGGAGACAATGCCGTCGTTCGCGCCAAGGACGGCCGCGCGGAGGCGGTTGAGCCGCTCGCTGGTGCCGGGCTCAACGTGCTGCATCGGGTGCAGGTCGTGCACTACCGGGCAGTCGGCGGAGCAGTCATTGGGGCGTGCCATCAGATCAGTCATAGCGCCCACTATGAACCCATTGTTTTGCCTGCGCAAGCATGTATAGCCTGACCTTCCGCAGGTCAGGCTATACAAAGTTATCTAAGGCTTAGCGGAGAACCACTGCCTATTTCAGCCACCGTCGAGCCGCTGTTTTGCCTCTGATTTAGCAGTCGAAGTACATCTCGAATTCCTGCGGCGTTGGGCGCAGGCGCACCGGGGTGATCTCGTTGTCGTACTTCAGCTTGATGTAGGTCTGAATGAGATCCTCGGTGAACACGTCGCCCTCGGTGAGGAAGTCATGGTCAGCCTCAAGCGCCTGCAGGGCAGCCTCAAGCGAGGTCGGTGCCTGCGGGATGTCCTTGGCCTCTTCTGGTGGCAGTTCGTAGAGGTCCTTGTCCACCGGGGCGTGCGGCTCGATGCGGTTCTTGATGCCGTCGATACCTGCCATGAGCATGGCTGCGAAGCCGAGGTAGGGGTTGCCCGACGGGTCCGGTGCGCGGAATTCGATGCGCTTCGCCTTCGGGTTCGCACCCGTGATCGGGATGCGGATGGCAGCGGAACGGTTGCGCTGGGAGTACACCAGGTTGATCGGGGCCTCGAAGCCCGGCACTAGGCGGTGGTAGGAGTTCAGCGTCGGGTTGGTGAAGGCGAGTACGGCACCTGCGTGCTCGAGCAGGCCGCCGATGTACCAGCGGGCGATGTCGGACAGGCCGCCGTAGCCGGACTCGTCGTAAAACAGCGGCTCGCCGTCCTTCCAGAGGGACTGGTGGGCGTGCATGCCCGAACCGTTGTCACCAGCGAGCGGCTTCGGCATGAACGTGACGGTCTTACCGAACTGGGTGGCAGTGTTCTTGATGATGTACTTGAAGTCCTGCAGGTCATCCGCCGCATGTAGCAGGGTGTTGAAGCGGTAGTTGATCTCCTGCTGGCCGCCGTTGCCCACCTCGCGGTGGAAACGCTCGATCTCAAAACCGGATTCAGCCAGGTTGCGCACCATCGCGTCGCGCACCTCGACGGTCTTGTCGTGCGGCGGGACGGGGAAGTAGCCACCCTTCACACGGTTCTTGTAGCCCAGGTTTGGGCCGCCATCGACATCAGCCTCGGCACCACGGTTCCACCAGCCTTCTTCCGCGTCGATCTCGTAGAACGCAGTATGGGCGTCCACCTCGTAGCGGATGGAGTCAAACAGGTAGAACTCGGCCTCGGCGCCGATCGAGCAGGTGTCTGCGATGCCGGTGGAGCGCAGGTACTCCTCGGCCTTCTTGGCTACGTTGCGCGGGTCGCGCGAGAACGGTTCGTGGGTGAACGGGTCGTTGACAAAAAACTTCACGTTTAGCGTCTTCGAGCCACGGAACTGGTCGAGCTTCGCGGTGGCCAGGTCCGGCATGAGCGTCATGTCGGACTCTTCGATCGTGGTGAAGCCGCGGATGGAGGAGCCGTCGAAAGCGAGGCCCTCTTCCATCACGTCTTCGTCGAACATGGAGGCCGGGATGGAGAAGTGGTGTTCGATGCCGGGCACGTCGGTGAAGCGCACGTCAACGAATTCCACCCCCTCGTCGACAATGAACTTTTTAACGTCTTCGATGTTGTCGAAGGACACGGGCGGTACTCCTCGTCGGTCGGCTGTCATAAGCGGTTACAAGTGTAGACCTGTACACCGCTAGGCTCATAGAGTATGGCTGCTAATCGACGACCTGACTGGCGCAACGGCCCAGAAATCCCTAATCAATTCAACGGCGAGGACCATCTGCCGTCCTATCCGGGGGAGTTCCTCGGCATGCCGGAGAAAGGTGCCGGCTCGCAAGCATCGGTGGCGCGACGCATGGGCGGGGTGCTCATCGACTGGACAATCTGCGCGATCGCCGCATCCCTGATCACCCAGAACACCTCAGCGTTGGGGGACAAGTACACGCTGACCTACCTGCTGTGGATCGTGCTGGGAATCCTGGGAGGCTGGTTGTTCGCCCGCACCCCAGGTATGGCTGCGCTCGGCATGGGGGTGGCGCGTGTAGACAAAGAGGCGCCGGTGGGACTGTGGCGCGCAGCGTTGCGCACCGTCCTCACCGGCTTCGTGTTGCCCGCAGCGCTTGTCGACGCCGACGGGCGCGGCATGCATGACCGCGCCACCACCACAACAGTGATCCGCTCCAGGTAGCGAGCGGATCATAGGGGGGATTCGGGGGTTACTTTCCGCCCTTGCGCTCTTGCATACGGCGCATCTTGCGGTTCATACCCGCCATGTTCTGTGCCTGCTTTGGCAGTGGACCACCCGGCAGGCCCGGCATCTGGCCGTTGCGTGCGCGTGAATCCATTGCGTCCAACTTCGCTGCGAGGTTGTATACCTCGTTCTTCTGGTAGTTCTTCGGCAGCTTCAGCAGGTGCTTCTGCAGATCGCGAGTGCGCACCTGGTCTTCGCCTTCACCGACATACACCTCGTAGATCGGTACACCAGCCAGCAGACGGTCGACGCGCTTGTGCTCCTTGGACATCAGGGTCTTCAAACGGTTCGGGTTACCCTCGCCGACCAGGACCACACCCGGGTTGCCCACTACGCGGTGGACGGTGTCCATGGAAGTATTCGCCTGCACGCCGGTCTTAGTCAGCCACACGATGCCCATCGTGTTGCGCATGTTCTCCAGTGTCCAGCCGGCAGCGCCTGGGGTGTCGCCGACCTCTTCGTACATGGAGCGCTCCAGGCGACGGGAGAAGACAAACATTGCCAGCACGGCACCCAGAACGAGGCCGAAGACGAGCCAGAGCCACTTCATGCCCCACCACAGGCCGAGGAGGAAGAATAGCAACCCGACGCCGAGCACACAGGCCAGCATGATCGGGATAAGCGCCTTGTCGCGCTTACGCTGAATATTAAACGCCTGGACGATTTGCCCGCGCGTTGCCTTGCTCTTCGCGCGCTTCGCCGCGCGCTGTTCCTGTTTCGCAGCCTTTGCGGCTGCCTTGTCCTGCGTCTTAGCCATGGCCAATACTGTATGCCACAGCTAAGACGCGGGCCAAAGACCCCTAGCGGGTCTCTACAGGGTGGTCCTCAGACGCGCCGTACTTCTTCAGCAGCGACGAGGCTTCCTGCGCGGTCTCACCCTGAGACGTTTCCGCGAGGTGCTTCAGGTTCTCCGGCAGTTCGAGCCCACGGTGCTTCATTGCTTCCACGTAGAGCTTGCCTGCACGGTAGGAGGAGCGGACCAGCGGGCCGGACATGACAGCGCCGAAGCCCATCTCGTAAGCAGCGTCGCGGTACTCGATGAACTCTTCCGGCTTCACCCAACGGTCGATCGGGTGGTAGGTCGGGCCTGGGCGCAAGTACTGCGTAATGGTGATGATGTCGCAGCCGGCATCAACGAGGTCGTTGAGTGCCTCCAGGACCTCTTCACGGGTCTCACCCATGCCGAGGATGAGGTTGGACTTGGTGATCAAACCGAAGTCACGTGCCTGGCGGATAACGTCCAGAGATCGCTCGTAACGGAATGCCGGACGGATGCGCTTGAAGATGCGCGGGACAGTCTCCAGGTTGTGGGCGAAGACCTCAGGGCGTGCTTCGAACACTTCCTGGAGCAGATCCGGCTTGCCGGAGAAGTCCGGAGTGAGGTTCTCTACGCCGGTGTGCGGGTTGAGCTCGTGGATCTTGCGGACGACCTCTGCGTATAGCCAAGCACCCTCGTCTTCGAGGTCGTCGCGGGTCACACCGGTGATGGTGGAGTAGTTCAGGTTGAGGCTCTTGACCTCTTCTGCCACGCGACGCGGTTCGTCGCGGTCCAACGGATCCGGTTTGCCGGAGGCGATGTCACAGAAATCGCAACGGCGCGAGCAACGCGATCCGCCGATGAGGAACGTTGCCTCACGCGATTCCCAGCACTCGTGAATATTGGGGCAGCCGGCTTCCTGGCACACGGTGTGCAGCCCCGCTCCCTTGACCTTTTGCTTCATGTCCTCGTATTCGGGACCGGTCTTTACAGAGTTGCGGATCCAGCGTGGTTTCTTCTCAATTGGTGTCTGCGAGTTGCGCGCCTCAACGCGCAGCAGCTTGCGTCCTTCTGGTGCTACAGTCACGCCCCCTACCGTACATGTTTTGTCAAACCCTTCGACGGGTCCGGCCGAGTGGCAAACGTATGGTCCGCAACCACCAGTTCACCAGCCAAAGCTCGCTTGAGTTCGTGCACGACAGGGCCAGCCATATCGGCAGGCGTGATGTCGCGTCCGAGTTCGAGCGACATGGTGGTCACGTCGGCGTCGTCGATACCGCAGGCGACGATGTGTTCGTAGTGTTCGAGGGTGTTGTCGCAGTTCAGGCTCAGCCCGTGCATGGTCACGCCACGGGTGATACGGATGCCAAGTGCTGCGATCTTGCGCTCACGTGTCGAGGCCTCAGGGGAGGCCGCCTTAGTTTCAGCGGGTACCCAGACGCCCGAGCGGCCGTCGATACGCCCTGCGGTGGTCACCCCGGCTGCCCGCACGGTTTGAATGAGGGCTTCTTCGAGGCGGCGCACATAATCGACGACGTCTACCGGCTCGGCCAACTTAATAATCGGGTACACCACGAGTTGGCCTTCGCCGTGCCAGGTGATGCGACCGCCACGGTCCACCGTCACAACCGGGACGGGGTAGGAAGCATCCGGCATATCCTCCGGCTGGGTGCGCTTGCCGGCAGTGAACGTGGAGGGGTGCTCCAACACTAGGATGGTGTCGCCCACCTCATCCTTGGCGCGCTGCGCGGCAATCTCGGCCTGAAGATCCCAGGCCTGCTGATAATCCACGAGCCCCAGCTCGCGCACGTCAATGGGCGAGTCTGAGGCTCGGATGGACTTCTCGGCGGGGAAAAACGGGTCACGTGGCGCAGTCATGCACCCAACCCTAGTCCCCGGCAGAGATGTGTACTACACGCCGTTAGCGGCGCCGTACTCGTCGGCGGTCATGAGCGGGCCGACCTCTTCGACCTCAACCTCGTAGAGCCAGCCTTCGCCGTACGGGTCGTTGTTGATGGCCTCATACGCGCCGTCGATGTCCTCGTTGACAGCGGTGACCGTGCCGGTGACCGGGGAGTACAGATCAGAGACCGACTTGGTGGACTCGATCTCACCGCAGGTTTCGCCTGCGGTGACGGTGTCGCCGACCTGCGGCAGTTCCGCGAACACAACCTCACCGAGGCGGTCAGCAGCGACGTGGGTGATGCCCACGCGTACGGTCTGGCCAACGGCGGTGTCCGGGGTGGCGTTGATCCACTCGTGGTCCTCGGAGTAGTAGAAATCCTGCTTCAGAGCCATGATTATGCGTCCTCTCGGGTGTAAAACGGGGTTGCTGCAATAGTAAACGGGTAGCGGCGTCCGCGGATATCAATTTCCACTTCGGTGCCCACTTCCGTGTGTGCCGGATCCACATGTGCGAGTGCCACCGGGTAGCCCAGCGTCGGCGACGGCTGGCCAGAGGTGACCACGCCGATCTTGGCCTCAGTGCCAGCCAGGTACACGTCGGATCCCTGGCGTGCGGCACGGCGCTGCTCAGACGTCAGACCAGCGATAACAACGCTCGGCTCGCGACCAGTGAGCGCCTGCTTACCGACGAAGTCCGCCTCCTTCTTTGCAAACGCCCGGCCCATCCCGGCCTCCACCGGGGTGATGTCAACGGTCAGTTCGTTGCCGTACAACGGCATGGATGCCTCGAGGCGCAGCGAGTCACGTGCAGCCAAACCACACGGGGTGCCAGCGTCGATGACGGCGTCCCACACGGCAACGGTGTCTTCGGCCGCGCAGAACAGTTCGAAGCCGTCTTCACCGGTGTAACCGGTGCGAGCGACAAACACGTCGATTGTCGCTTGGTTCGAGCGAAGCGAGAACCAAGCGCCGGAGTAGTACTCAAGGGCGCCAGCATCGCCGTCCAAAAGTGGGGTGAGCACCTCGAGGGAGCGCGGACCCTGGACGGCAACCAGGCCGGTGGCTTCGGAGTCGTTGCGCAGCTCGACGTCGAAGTCGCCCTTGCGTGCCTCGAACGCCGCCCACACGGCTGCGGTGTTGCCAGCATTGGGCACAACCATGAAGTGGTCGTCGTCGAAGCGGTAGGTGATCAAGTCGTCGAGGATGCCGCCGTTTTCATCGACAATCATCGAATACTTCGCCTTGCCCACCTTCAGGATGGACATGTTGGAGATCAACGCGTAGTCCAAAAACGCTGCAGCGTCGGGGCCCTTGACGTCAATTTCGCCCATGTGGGACAGGTCGAAAATGCCAACGTCGTTGCGCACCGCGCGGTGCTCTTCCAACTCGGAGGCGTACTTCAGCGGCATGGTCCAGCCACCGAAGTCGGTAAAGGAGGCGTTGAGCGCCTCGTGCTTAGCAAACAGGGGAGTCTGTGGCATGGGTGTTCTCCTTACTCCTAGTTGTCGGTGCCGTTAGTGTCGTCAGTGATGTCGAAGGCCTCCGGCGGCGGGCATGCGCACTGGAGGTTGCGGTCGCCGAATGCTTCGTCAACACGACGCACTGGCGGGAAGTACTTCTGGTGGACGAGGCGATCCACCGGGTAGGCGGCCTGCTCACGGGTGAACTCGTACGGCCACTCGTCGCGGGCCACACTGTGCGCGGTGTACGGCGCGTTGTGGACCACGGAGTTTTCGTACTCGATCTTGCCGTCAATGATCTCCTGGATCTCCGCACGGATGGAGCGCATTGCCTCGATGAAGCGGTCGATCTCAGCCAGGTCCTCGGACTCGGTCGGCTCCACCATGAGCGTGCCCGCAACCGGGAATGCCAGGGTAGGGGCGTGGAAGCCGTAGTCCACCAGACGCTTGGCCACATCGGCGGCGGTCACACCGGACTGATCGGTGAGTTCGCGCAGGTCCAGGATGCACTCGTGGCCGACAAGCCCGTTGTTGCCGGTGTAGAGGACCGGGAAGGAGTCGTTGAGTTCGTTCGCAATGTAGTTCGCGTTCAGCACCGCGTGCGCCGTGGCACTGCGCAGTCCTTCCGCACCGGACATGGCGATGTACGACCAGGAAATCGGCAGCACACCAGCCGAGCCAAACAGGGTGGAGGCCACCGGCACGCCAGCCGAGCCGTCGATCTCCGCAGCGGCCTGCTCTAGCGGCACGTTCGGGTTGGACGGCAAGAACGGGATGAGGTGCTCGGCCACACCGATCGGGCCAACGCCCGGGCCACCGCCACCGTGCGGGATGGTGAACGTCTTGTGCAGGTTCAGGTGAGACACGTCGCCGCCGAAGTCACCCGGGCGGGAGATGCCGGTCAGGGCGTTCATGTTCGCGCCGTCGATGTAGACCTGGCCGCCGGCCGCATGCACCTTGTCACAGACCACGCGCACGTCCTCCTCGTACACGCCGTGCGTGGAGGGGTAGGTGAGCATGATGGCTGCGACGTGGCCTTCGTGCTTGGCCAACTTTTCGTCCAAGTCGTTGATGTCGATGGAGCCATCGTCCGCAGTCTTGACGACGACCACCCGCAGGTTCGCAAGCGTCGCCGACGCCGCGTTCGTACCGTGCGCCGACGCCGGAATCAGGCAGATGTCACGCTCGGTATCGCCGTTGGCCACGTGGTAGCGACGGATCGCCAACAAGCCTGCCAACTCGCCATTCGCGCCGGAGTTCGGTTGGACGGACACCTCGGCGTAGCCGGTGATTTCGACCAGCCAGGAGCGGATTTCGTCGATAAGTTCGCGCCATCCCTCGGTGTACTCGTCCGTGGTGAAGGGGTGCACGTTGGCAAAATCAGGCCAGGTAATCGCCTCAAGGCCCGCGGTCGGGTTGAGCTTCATCGTGCAGGAACCCAGCGGGATCATCGTGCGGTCCAGCGCCAGGTCCTTATCACCAAGTTCACGGATGTAGCGCATCATCTGGGTCTCAGAGTGGATGCGGTTAAACGTCTCGTGGGTGAGGAACTCGGTCTTGCGCACAAGTGCCGCAGGGATACGAGACTCGCCGGTCGCAGCCTCAGCGCCGAAGCCGGCCAGCAGCGCCGAAACATCCGCATCCGTGGTGTCCTCGCCGAAGGACACGCCGACAGTCTTGTCGTCGATCGCGCGAACGAGGTAGCCTGCCTGCGCAAACTTATCGACGACACCACGCGCCCCCTCAACTTCCACCGCAACAGTGTCGAAGAACTCGGCGTGCTTGACCTTCACGCCAGCCTTCTCAAGAGCGGCAGCAAAATCCGTCGCGCGCTGGTGGATCGTGCCGGCGATCTCCGTCAGCCCGTCCGGGCCGTGGTAGACCGCGTACATCGACGCGGTGACCGCAAGCAGTGCCTGAGCGGTACAGATGTTGGACGTCGCACGCTCACGACGAATGTGCTGCTCACGCGTCTGCAACGCCAGGCGGTATGCGGGGTAGCCCTCCGCATCCTTGGACACGCCAACGAGGCGGCCTGGCATCTGACGCTGCAACTTCTCACGCACAGCCATGTAGGCGGCGTGCGGGCCACCGTAGAACAGCGGCACACCAAGACGCTGCGTGGTGCCGATTGCGATATCCGCACCGAACTCACCAGGGGACTCCAACAGCGTCAGCGCAAGAATGTCCGCGTCAACCGCAACCAGGCCACCACGCTCGTGGATCGCCTCGATCACCGGACGCGGATCCGCAACGTCGCCCTCGGTACCCGGGTAGGCAAACACCGCGCCCACCAGGTCCTCGCCGACAACACCCTCGGTGAGGTCAACAACCTCAACCTCAAGATCAATCGCACGGGCGCGCTCTGCAGCCACGTTGATCACCTGCGGATGCAAACGAGCATCCAACAGCACACGGCGACCCTTCTTCACCACACGAGCCATCAGGCCAACTGCTTCCGCGGCGGCTGAGGCTTCGTCGAGAAGCGAAGCGTTCGCAATATCCAAACCAGTCAGATCCTGCACCATGGTCTGGAAATTCAGCAGCGCCTCCAGGCGCCCCTGAGAAATCTCCGGCTGATACGGGGTATACGCGGTGTACCAGCCAGCATCCTCCACCACACCACGACGAATCACCGGTGGCGTGAGAGTCGAGTTAAAGCCCTGGCCATAGAACGCGCGCAAGACCTTGTTCTTGCCAGCCAACTCACGCAGTCGAGCCTGAGCCTCGTATTCCGTAAGCGCATCCGGCAGATCAAGCGGCTGCTCAGCCAGGATCCCGCCTGGCACCGCTGCAGCAATCAGCGCATCGATACTTTCGTAACCCAGCGCGTCCAGCAATTGCTGCTGTTCATCCTGGTTTGGGCCAATATGACGGGAAATGTAATCCAACTGAAGGCTCCTTATCTCGGGGCGTACGAGCACGCCCAAGCATAGCGGGCAAACACGTCCGTGACACCCACCAATAAGACAAAGCGGTCTACCAGGGTTTTAGAACTCCCTCACGTCCGCTGCACCAAACAACCACGTCACCGCAATCGCGCCGGGATCCGGCACGTCCTTTGCGCTTTCTACCAGGTAGGAGGCCCGGCCCTTCTTCGCCTGCATGCCGCGGGTGGACTGTGCGCCCTCAACTGCGGCGGTGAACACTTGCTCCAGGACGTCGTCCACAGTCGCGGCACCGCCGAGTGCTTCGGCGGCTCTTGCCGCGGGCGCGAGGGCGTCGATAAGTGTGTTGTCGCCCTCCTTCGCACCGCCAAGTTCGGTGATGGCCGCCACACCGTCTCGCAGGCCCTCAGCCAGTGCTGTTCCGAATGCCTGGCCGTCCGCGTCCCGCGAATCCACATTGGCGCGCTCAAACACGTCAGCCATCTCGCGGAAGAACGTGCCCAGCACCGCCCCCGACGTACCACCCGCGCGAACCAACATCCGATGGGCGAAGAAGTTCAGCACCTCGGAATCATTGCCCCGAATCGGGGTAGTCATATCACCGAAGGCCGCCTCCATGTTCTGGCCGAAGTCGCCGTCGCCTGCCTCGCGGTCTAGCGCCGTCAGGTCGTCGTAGGCAGCTGCGAGGCGATCCACAAAGGCCGAAAGCCACACGTTTTCCCCACCGTTATCGGGCTGTTGCTCGTCATCCGTCATGGTGGCGTCCGCATACTGTGGGTCACGCACCAGATCAGGCCACGCTGGTGCCTGGGTTTCCGCGTCGAGCAAGTCGATGAGTTCATCGTCGAGTGCTGTCACCGTCAGCGAAATACCAGCCATGTTCAACGACGTCACCAACGACCCACGCATTCCGCGACGCACCGTCACACCACGGTCCGACAGCTGTTTGAGCGCCTCGCCGAACACCAGGTCTAACTCCAGCTCGCTTGTGCCACCCAGGCCGTTGACAAAGAGCATGGCATCACCCACCGCAACACCACTGTCCTTGAGCGAGGCCAGCACCGCATCGAGTAACTCCTCAACCAGCGCCTGCGCGGACGGCTTCGACCCCGCCTGATCACGACGCTCCACACCCGGCTCACCGTGAATACCAACACCGACCTCAATCTGGCCCTCCTCCAGATCAAACGTCGCACGGTCGCTGGTCGGGGAGTGGCCAGGCTGCAGCGCCACTGCCATGCTTCGCGACTGATCCGCCGCCCGCTGCGCAACCTTCGCAACTGCGTCGAGGTCGTCGCCACGAGCCGCTGCAGCGCCCGCAATCTTCTCGACGATCACCGTCGCCCCCGTACCCCGCCTCCCCGGCGAGTCATCGTTGTCAATCTCGGTTGCCACATCGTCAGCCACCAACACCTGCTTCACCTCCGCATCGGCGTGGTTGCCCGCAACGGTGAAGTTCATGACATCGCCCGTGTAGTTCTTCACCACATGCACAACACCACGGCCACGATCTGCCCACTCCGTTGCCGCGCCAATCTGCACCGCGTTCGGGGACGTAAACAGCAGCCCCGGGCAAGCCGCGTCCAGCATCCCCTCGCCGACGAACCCGGCGTGCATCGGCTCGTGACCCGACCCGCCGCCGGAGATGACGGCGACGCGGGCAGGGGAGTCGTCGTCACGCAAAAGCCCCACGAACCCCTCGTTGTGCCACTCCGCAAAAGGATGCGCGGCCACAAGGCCGCCGAGTGCCTCGCGCATGAAATATTCAGTGTTGTTGCGGAAAGATTTGAATGTGCCTGTCATGCGCGCCAGTGTAAACATAAAAAGAAGGCCCGGCACTGACATAAATCAGTGCCGGGCCTTGCCCTGCTAGAGGCTAGATATCGAGGTCAGCCTCGAAGTCACCCTCCTCGATGCGGTCCTTGATGGTCGTGACGAAACGACCAGCGTCCGCACCGTCGATCAGCTGGTGATCGTAGGTGAACGGCAGGTAGCACATCTGACGGATCGCGATGGAGTCAATGCCATCCTCGGTCACGATGACCGGGCGCTTCTCAATCGCAGCCGTACCCAGAATGCCAGCCTGCGGCGGGGTCAGCACCGGAGTATCCAGCAGCGCACCCTCGGAACCAATGTTGGTCACCGTGAAGGTTGCGCCAGACAGGTCGTCCGGACGCAGCTTCTTGTTGCGTGCGCGCTCGGCCAGGTCGGTGATCGCCTTCGCAATCTCCGCAAGGTTCTTCTTCTGCGCCTGCTTGATCACCGGCACCAACAGACCCATCGGGGTATCAACAGCGATACCGATGTTGACGTCCTCGTGGTAGGTGATCTCCTTCGCATCCGCGTCGTAGGAAGCGTTCACGTTCGGGTGGGACACAAGCGCCTCTGCCGTGGCCTTGATGAAGAAGGCCAGGTACGTGATGTTTGCGCCATGCTTCTCGACGAACGCCGGCTTCACCTTCTTGCGCAGCTCCGCCACACGGGTGACGTCGACTTCCTGCACGTGGGTGAGCTGAGCGGTGGTCTGCAGCGACTCGACCATCTTCGCAGCCGTGATCTCGCGGATGCGGTTCACGCGCTGAGTGGTGCCGATGAGCTCTGCCTTCGCCGGATCCACAGACTTGGTGGACCAGTTCGCGCGCTCGCCCTTCGGCTGCTCCGTCTGCTCCTTCGTCGCAGACGAGGAAGCAGATGCACCCTCAGCCTTGCCGCCCTCGGCAGCAGCCAGAACATCCTGCTTACGGATGCGGCCACCAACACCGGTGCCCTCAACCGTGTTCAGATCAACGCCGTGCTTCTCAGCCAGCTTGCGCACCAGCGGGGTGACGTACGGGACGTTGTCGCCGTTGTTCACCTTCGCGGAAGCGTTCTTGGACTCGGTGGAAGCAGCCTTCGGAGCCTCCTGCTTCGGCTCTTCCTTCGGCTCCGGCTTCTTCTCTTCAGCCTTCTCCTCGGCCTTTTCTTCAGCCTCTTCGACCTCGTCCTCGGCCTCGTCGGCGGAGTCGTCGGAAGCAGCAGCGGCGTCAGCGTCGCCGATGATCACGATCACGTCGCCCACCTCAACGGTGTCGTCCTCTTCAGCGAGGATCTCGATGATGGTGCCAGCAACCGGGGACGGGATTTCGGTGTCG
>NZ_KV827977.1:478602-479351 GCF_001836265.1 Corynebacterium sp. HMSC036E10 | reverse complement strand
TCGGAGCAGCCTTCTTCTCTTCCTTCGGCTCCTCTTCCTTCGGCTCCTCCTTGGCCGGTGCCTCTTCCTTGGCCTCTGCCTCGTCGGAGGAAGCAGCAGCGTCAGCGTCACCGATGCGGGCAATGACGTCGCCGACCTCAACGGTGTCGTCTTCCTGCGCCAGGACCTCGATCAGGGTGCCAGCAACCGGGGACGGGATTTCGGTGTCGACCTTGTCAGTGGAGACCTCGAGCAGCGGCTCGTCGACCTCGACCGTGTCGCCGACTTCCTTCAGCCAGGTGGTGATGGTGCCTTCGGTGACGGACTCGCCGAGCTCCGGCATCTCAACCTTGGTGCCCTCACCAGAGGACTTCTTCGGAGCAGCCTTCTTCTCTTCCTTCGGCTCCTCAGCCGGCTCTTCGTCCTTCGCCTCTTCCTTGGCGTCGGCGGAGTCGTCGGACTTGTCGTCGCCGGCCGGGGTTTCGCCCTCGTCGCCAATAATCGCGATGACGTCGCCGATCTCGACGGTGTCGTCCTCCTCAGCCTTGATCTCCAGGATCACACCAGCGACAGGGGAGGGGATCTCGGTGTCGACCTTGTCAGTGGAGACCTCGAGCAGCGGCTCGTCGACCTCAACCTCGTCGCCGACCTCCTTCAGCCAAGTGGTGATGGTGCCCTCAGTGACGGACTCACCGAGCTCCGGCATCTCAACGTCGGTAGCGGAACCGGAAGCCTGCTTCGGAGCAGCCTTCTTCTCTTCCTTCGGCTCC